>JANMMH010000243.1:0-6421 GCA_031373055.1 Rubrivivax sp.
ACGGCCAGCACCTTCACGCCCTTGTGTTCGTCAGCAAAGGCCGGGTACTTGGCATACATGCGCTGAAAGGCCACTGATGAAGCTTCCGCCGAATCACCCAGGAACGGCAGCTCCACCATCTGGGTGGTGACAAAGCGGCCCGGCGTGTAGCCATGCACCGTGAAGGAGATGTCGGCCAGGCCGTTGCGCACCGCGTCAAAGGTGCCCGGCGGCGCGCTCACCGCACGCGGCAGCAGGTTGCACTTGAGCTTGCCGGTGGTCTTTTGTTCGAGCAGGTTGCACCACTCCTTTTGCGTTTCGGTCAAGGCGTGTGACGGCGGCACCCATGACGATGCGGTGAGCACGACCTGGGCCTGCGCCAGAACAGGCAACGCAGCCAACGCCAGCAGGGCAAGTTTGAAAGGGCGGGGGTTTGTGAACATGACAACTCCTTGAAGCGAGCACATGCGCCGAAGCGCGCTGGGGCGAATTCTCCTGCCCGCGCCGCTAGCGGCCCGGCGGTGTTTGCACTAGGGATTCCACGGGCTGGCGCAGCCGCCCACCAGCTGCGCGGGGGCGTGGCCCGCCCCCGCACTCCGGGGGCAGGCAAGGCGCGCTCGCATGCCTAGCATCGCCGCTGCCTATGAACACCCTGGCCTCTATGTCCAAACTGCTCGCCGCCTTGCAACACATGCAAGCCTTGCCCACGGGTGCCCCGGCACACGCGCGCATGGCCGCACATCACAACGTGGCGCGCGCTTACGTCGACGAAGGCGCACTGGCCTCAGCCGAGGCCCACCTGGAACGCGCACTCGCCGCGAGCTTGACGCTGGCCGGCGTGGATGCGCATGTCGACCTCTTATCCGAGCTCGGTGAACTCGCCGCGCGCAGCGCCGAGAGGGCCGCGCGCAACCACCCCAGCGCGGGACACGAGGCCATGCAGCGCGCGCGCCAGCACGCCGCAGCCGCCGCGCAACTGGCCGCACGCGTGTCCGACCCGGCTTGGGAAGTCACGCTGCTGCTGCGCATCAGCGACATCTTCAACCGCCTGGGCGACCACTTCGACGCCAGCGCGCTGCAAACGCGCGCCTTGCGTTTGATGGCCCAGCAGTCAAGCCCTCTGCGCGCCCGCCCCGGCACGCTCAGCGCGGGGCGCTCGCGCTAGCCGGTCTACTTGCCAAACCGCAGGTACAGCGGGTCATCCCCGGTCGCGTGCTGCACCTGCGCGTTGTCAAACGCCGCGAAGCCAAAGCCGTAGGCGGCGTTCAAGTCGCTGAACTGCACATCAAACTTGCTGCCCGTGACGAGCTTGCGGCTAACTTCTGAGGTGTGCGTGCCCGCAGCCCAACGCACCGCGACGTTGACGTCCGCGCGGTCGCCCACCAGGCGCAGCACGATGTACGACGCCACCTCGTCGCCGGGCTTGAAGCGGCTGTCGTCAAACGCCACCTGGTCGCCGTCGACGATGTGATGGCTGCCGCCAGCGTTGGCTGCGCGGCCATCCTTGTTCATGAAGGCCGGCTTGCCGCCGACAAGGTCAACGTTCCGGTACTCAGGGCCGCCGGGGTCGCTCTTGCGGCCGGCGTTGGGCGAGGTCTTGGCGTCATAGCGCGTGTGGTCGAGGTACTGGTCGTCCACCTTGCCCAGCGGCGCCGTGCGCCCACTCTTCATGTGCCACATGTCGCCAAGCTGGCCCTCGCTGCGCAGGTACTTGTTGCCGTAGGGCTTGCCCTCGCCGAGGTGGCAGGCCACCGCACATCCGCGCTGGTCGAAGTTGGTGATGGAGTTGTTGATGTTCCAAATCATCGCCCACTTGTCTTCGTAGTAGACGTTGTCGTCACCACCCTTGTCGGCCGGATCTTTGAGCTTTTTCCACGAGCCGTCGGCTTGCTTCTGGAACGGCTCGCGGCGGATGGAATGCGTGGGGTCGGCGTACTGCACCAGGAAGTACACCATGTCGCCGCTGACCACGGCCTTCAGTGTCGCCGTGGTGGCTCCCTTGCCATCGGCGAAGTTGACGCCGCCACTAAGCGCCACCGTGATCGGCCTGGCTGCCGCCCATGCGGCGTCATCGGCCACACCATCCAGGCGCGGCGGTGTGGCCACTCGGGCGGCCATCAGCACATTGGGCGCGAGCGCCTCTTCGCGGTTGGCGCAAGCGCCGAGCAAGCTGGCCATCACGGCCAGGGAACACAAGGTCAACGTGCGGGTCATGATTTGGCGTCCAGGTTGCGGGTTCGTCACCGCGGCCATTGGAGCCCTGGACGCACAGGCCAAGCTTGATCCAGCACAACCAAGGCGCGCCCCCTGGCAAAGCGCTAGCGTTGGACGGGAGCGGCCCCACTCGGACGCGCATCCACTTCGGCAAAGAGCTGCGCGGCCGTGAGATCGAGCCCAACGCTGCGCAACTGCACCGCGTCACCGGGCTCGAAGGGATGCAACACCCACAGGCCGTCGGTGCCCTTGCGATGCAAGTCGGCACGCCGGCCGTCGATGTCGATCACGAGAAATTCCTGCAAGCTCGGCAGCTTTCGGTAGGCCGCGAATTTGGCACCGCGGTCGTAGGCGGCGGTCGAGGCTGAGAGCACTTCCACCACGATAACGGCTTCGGACTTGATCAGCGGGCTGGCGCGATCAGCATCACCGCAGGTGACCATCACGTCGGGGTAGAAATACGCGTCGGCGGCGGCGACATGGAGTTTCATGTCGCTGACGAAGACTTTGCAGGGTGTGCCGGCGAGGTGCTGGCGCAGCGTCATGTAGACGTTGCCTGCCACCGTCACATGCCGATCCTCCGCGCCGGCCATCGCGAAGACTTCACCTGCGACGAACTCATGACGCAAGGACTGCGTCGCGTCCCAAGCCAGGAACTGCTCGGCGGTCAAACGAACTTCAACGGCAGCGTGGCCCATGCTTGGCTCCGGGTGGCGCGCATCGCGCAACTGGATTATGCGATTTGGGTGTGTGCGGCCGACTCATCGCGACAACACCGCCCGTAGCGCCACCCCCGTATGCGAACCCGCAGCAACGACTTGTTCAGGCGTACCCGCCACCACCACCCGCCCCCCTTCACCACCACCCTCAGGCCCAAGGTCGATGACCCAGTCGGCTTCGGCAATCACGTCGAGGTCATGCTCGATGACGATCACCGAATGGCCGCCGTCCACCAGCCGGTGCAGCACGCGGATGAGCTTCTCGACATCAGCCATGTGCAGGCCCACCGTCGGCTCGTCCAACACGTAAAGGGTGTGGGGCGCCTTGTTGCCACGGCGGGTGATGTCGTCGCGCACCTTGCTGAGCTCGGTCACGAGCTTGATGCGCTGGGCTTCGCCGCCGCTGAGCGTGGGGCTGGGCTGGCCCAGGGTCAGGTAGCCCAGGCCGACATCGGCCAGCAGTTGCAGCGGGTGGCTGATGGCGGGCATGCTGGCGAAGAAGCTGACGGCTTCGTCAACCTCCATGCGCAGCACATCGCCGATGCTTTTGCCGCGCCAGCTCACGGCCAGCGTTTCGGGGTTGAAGCGCTGGCCGTGGCAGGTGTCGCAGGGCACTTTCACGTCGGGCAGGAAGCTCATGGCAATAGTGCGCAAACCCTGGCCTTCGCAGCCCGGGCAGCGGCCCTGGCCGGTGTTGAAACTAAAGCGTGCGGCGTTGTAGCCACGCGCTTTGGCTTCCAGCGTTTCGGTGAAGAGCTTGCGGATGGTGTCCCAGAAGCCGATGTAGGTGGCTGGGCAGGAACGCGGCGTTTTGCCGATCGGCGTCTGGTCGACTTCGAGCACGCGGTCAATGCTCTCGAAGCCGGCCAGGCCGGTGCAGCCGGTCAGCTTCGGTAGTTTGTTATCGGCCAGGTCGTCACGGCCGGCCTTGCTTGCTTTCATGGCGACGATGTTGTGCACGTTGGCCAGCAGCACGTCGCGCGCGAGCGTGCTTTTGCCGGAGCCGCTGACGCCGGTGATGGCGACCAGGCGCTGCAGGGGGATCGTGACGCTGACGTTGCGCAGGTTATGCAGGTGAGCATCGGTGAGGCGCAAGCCGTCGGCCCCCGCCCCCCGTCGCGCCACCAGCGGATGCTTCAACGGTTGTGCCAGCAACCTGCCCGTTAGCGACTGCGCATTCGCCGACAGCATCGCCACCGTGCCTTCGGCCACCAGCTGCCCGCCGCGCTTGCCGGCCCCAGGCCCGATGTCGATGATGTGTTCGGCGCGGCGGATGGTGTCTTCGTCGTGCTCCACCACCACCAGCGTATTGCCCTTCTCGCCGAGCTTGGCCAGCGCCTTGAGCAGGATGCCGTTGTCGCGCGGGTGCAGACCGATGGTCGGCTCGTCGAGCACGTAACACACGCCTTGCAAGTTGCTGCCGAGCTGCGCGGCCAGGCGGATGCGCTGCGCTTCGCCGCCGCTCAAGGTGGGCGCGGCGCGGTCGAGCGTGAGGTAGTTCAGGCCCACGTCTTCCAGGAATTCGAGCCGGCTTTTGATCTCGCTGACCACGTCACGCGCGATGTCGGCGTCGCGGCCCGTGAGTGCCAGCGCCTCGACCCAAACCCGCACCTCGCGCACCGACATGGCCGCGATGCTGGCGATGGGCTGGGCCTCAAATGTGACGGCACGCGCACTCGGGTTGAGCCGCGCGCCGTCGCATTCGGTGCAGGCAACGTCTTCCACGCCCTCGACCTCGGCCTCTTCGGCCGGGAAGCTCTTTTCGCGGCCCTGGTTGTCGTCCTCGCGCACCGAATCGTCGTAGGCCTTGCGCTGCTCGCGCGTGAGCTTCAAGCCCGTGCCGACGCAGCCGCTGCACCAGCCATGTTTGCTGTTGTAGCTGAACATGCGTGGGTCGAGCTCGGGGTAGCTGGTGCCGCAGGTGGGGCAAGCGCGTTTGGTGGAAAAGACTTTCAGCTCGCCCAATCCCAGGCCATTCAGATGGCGCGTACTTTCGGGGTTATCCATCGCCGCGCCCAGGCCGTCCAGCGGGTGCAGCAGGTGCAGCACACCCTTGCCCAGCTCCAGCGTTTTTTGCAGCAGTGCGCGCAGCTCGGGCTCGTTGTCCGTGCCAATGATCAGGTCGCCGACGGGCAGCTCCAGCGTGTGTTCCTTGAAGCGGTCGATGCGCGGGAAAGGGCTCAGGCTGAGGAACTCACCGTCCACGCGCAGGTGCGTGTGGCCACGCGCTTTGGCCCACTTCGCGAGGTCGGTGTAGACGCCTTTGCGGTTCACCACCAGGGGTGCCAGCAGACCCACATGCTGCCCTTTGTCGTCGCGCAGCAGCTGTGCGGCAATGCTGTCGACGCTTTGCGCTTTCACCGGCGCGCCGTCTTTCACGCAGTGCTGCAAACCCAGCTTGACCCACAGCAGGCGCAGGAAATGCCAGACCTCGGTGGTCGTCGCCACCGTGCTCTTGCGACCCCCGCGTGAAAGGCGCTGCTCGATCGCCACCGTGGGCGGAATGCCGTACACCGCGTCGACCTCGGGCCGACCGGCCGGCTGCACGATGCTGCGCGCGTACGCGTTCAGGCTTTCGAGATAGCGGCGCTGGCCTTCGTTGAAGAGGATGTCAAAGGCCAGCGTGCTTTTGCCAGAGCCGCTGACGCCGGTGATGACGTTGAACTTGCCACGCGGGATGTCGACGTTCAGCGACTTCAGGTTGTGTTCGCGAGCGTTGACGATGGAGATCGAATTGGCTTTGCCCGGCTGCAAGGCGCGCGCTGCGCGAACCTGTTGTTGCAAGTGCGCTTGCAGCGGCCGGCCGTCTTCGACCTTGTGCCCGCCCAGGCCGAGGGACACGTCGTACTCGCGCAGCGCCAGCCCGGTATGTGACGTCGGGTGCGCCTTCACGTCCTCGGGCGTGCCGAAGCAGACCAGCTCGCCGCCCGCTTCGCCGCCTTCGGGCCCGAGGTCGATGATCCAGTCGCTGCTGCGAATGACGTCGAGGTTGTGCTCGATGATCAGCAGCGAGTGTCCGGCATCCAGCAGCTTGCGCAGCGCGCGCATGAGCTTGGCGATGTCGTCAAAGTGCAGCCCGGTGGTGGGCTCGTCGAAGAGGAAGAGCGTGCCTTTCTTCGCCATGCGCTGACTTGGCGCGTTAGCCGCATCGGCCAGAAAACCGGCGAGCTTCAGGCGCTGCGCTTCGCCGCCCGAGAGTGTGGGCACGGGCTGGCCCAGGCGCACGTAGTCCAGGCCCACGTCGATGATGGGCTGCAGGCGCGCCACCACCTCGCGGTCGTTCTGGAACCAGTGCGCGGCCTCGGCCACGGTGAGGTCAAGCACGTCGGCGATGCTCATTGACATGGGCCCGCGCAGCACCTTCACGTCCAGCACCTCGGCGCGGTAGCGGCGGCCGTCGCAGTCGGGGCAGCGCAGGTAAACGTCGCTCAAGAACTGCATCTCGACATGCTCGAAGCCCGAGCCGGTGCAGCTGGGGCAGCGGCCGTCGCCGGCGTTGAAGCTGAAGG
>JANMMH010000508.1:0-3753 GCA_031373055.1 Rubrivivax sp.
GCGGCTTTGATCAGCAGTACGGGGTCCACGTGCCTGGGCTTCCGGTTGGCAAAACGCGGCGGATGATACGGGCGGCATGCGCGCGGAATCCGACGCACCTCGACGGCATCAGCGCGCCGCCACCAGCACCGTGAGTTGTGAACGCGGCAGAAGCTTCTTGAAGTGCGTGTCGAAGGTCGCCAGGTGCTCGCCCGCTTGCAGCGTGGCCGCCGCCAGCCAGGCATATGGCAGGTCGTTGCCTCCGAGTTGCTGGCCCAGGCACAGCATGCGCAGCTTCGGCCATTCGGCGCCCAGCGCAGCCAGGCGCACACCTGGATGTTCGAGCAAGGCGTCGATGAAACCAATGGCGTCGTCGATGGGCGTGGGTAGCTTGAAGATCCTCGGGCTCGTCACCAGACGCAGGAAGCTGGCTACCACCATAGGCATCAACGTGAACGGGGCGCCTTCAGCCGTGGCCCCCAGCGACTGCGATAGCCAAGCCCTGGCGCTCGCGTGATGCGGGTGGTCGCTGCGCGCGGCGGCCACCAGCAGGTTGACGTCAGGCGTCATCGCCCAGCGCGTGCAGCAGGGCCTTGTTGCTGAGTGGATGCACGCCGGCCACCAAGCCACCACGGCCCTTGAGCACGGGCAGGCGGGGCTTGGCTGCCTTGGCCGTGCCCACGTTGGCAGCGCCACGCAAGCGCAACTGCAAGCCTTCTTCGATCAAGCGTGTGAGGCTGGTGCCTTGACGCACCGCCAACACCTTGGCGTCAGCCAGCAACTGGTCGTTGAGATTGAGTGTGGTCTTCATGCCTTGATCGTACAGATTTCTGTATCGAACCTCAAGCTCCGGCACACCGCCAGCGCCGCGCAGCTTCAGCGCGTCACGGGCACCAGCGTGATCTCGACCCCACGGGCATTGACCGCCACGTCGCCAGGCACCATGCCAGCGCGCTGCAAGCTCGCAGCCTTGTCGGCGGGCAAGCGGTAGACGGTGAAGCCTTCGAGCACACGCTCGGCCAGCACGGCGCCGATGCGCTCGGCCTGCGCCTGCGACGCGCCACCACTGCCCAGCGTGAGCTGCAACACCCGTACCTGCGCCAAGCGCAGGCTTTGCTCGGTGGCGTCGTAGCGCAGTGCCGATTCGAACGCCAGGCGGCCTGACCACTGGCCGCCACGCAAGCGGTCGCGCGCGCCGATGTCGAGCTCGGCGGCCAAGCGATTTCGCTCCGGGATCAGGCGCAACTTGGGCGCGCTCAAGCTGAGCTCCAGCAGCTCCAGCACGCGCCGCTCCAGCGGGAAGGCCTGCTCGATGCGACGCTGCAATTCCGCCTCGCTGAGGCTCACGCTGCGTGGCCCTTCCAACGCGCCGCAGGCCATGAGCGTGGCGGGTAGCGCCAGCATGACGGCACGCCGCAGCAAGCTCGTCATACCGGCTCCTTGGCCGCGGCGTCGCCATCGTCTTGCATCAACCGCCATGCCGCCAGTAGCCCTAAGCCGACGTTGATGAGCGCAATGCTGGCCACCAGGAGCAGCCCCAACGTGTTGAGCGGCAAGGCACGCAGGGCCCAGCTGCACACAGAGGACAAGACGTTGTAGCCGACCATCATCCAGAACAGGGGGTTGGCGGGCTGCCAGAGGCGGCGCAGTTTGATCATGGCGTGGTGGACGTGTGGCGGAGTGTGGCGTCTGAGACGTGGCTCAAGCGCTTGCGTTGCATCAACGATAGCCGCAGCGCCGACCGACCGTCTTTGCCCCAGCCTCCGCACACTTGCTACATTACTGACCCGTCAGTCATTAAGAGCCCACCCCGCACCATGGTCGCCGCGCGCCAGCGTCGCAAAGAAACCCGCCCGCAAGAGCTGCTTGACGCCGCGCTCGAACTCTTTGTCGAGAAGGGCTTTGCCGCCACGCGCTCGGACGAAGTGGCGCAGCGCGCCGGCGTGTCCAAAGGCACGCTGTATCTGTACTACCCGAGCAAGGAAGAGCTCTTCAAGGCAGTGGTGCGCCACAACCTGGTGAACCTGATCGCCGAGGGCGCGGCACTGAGCCAGAGCTTTGAAGGCACGTCCTCAGACCTGCTGGTCGAACTGATCCAGGTCTGGTGGGAACGTGTGGGCAGCACCTCGGCCGGGGCCATCCACAAGATCGTGCTGTCCGAGGTGCGCAACTTCCCCGACCTGGCGCAGTTTTATACCGACGAAGTGATCGTGCCGGCCGACGCGCTCTTCTCCGGCGCGGTGCAGCGTGGCATAGCCAGCGGCGAATTTCGCCAGCTGCCCGTGCATGAAGTAGCGCACGCGCTGATGGCGCCGGTGATCTTCATGGCTTTGCATCAGCACTCGTTCGGTGCCTGCCCGGTCGTTGGCGCGGACCTTGACCCCACGGCAATGCTGCGCACCCAGCTCGACCTTGTGTTGCGCGGCCTGCAAGTGCGCCACGAGCCACCTACGCTCACACGACGCAAGAAATCAGCATGAGTAAAAGAGCCCGTTGGTTGATCGCCCTCGTGGTGCTGGTGCTGCTTGCCGTCGTGGCCACACGCCTGGTGCAACAGCGCCGCGCCGCTGCGGCCGCCGCCGCTCAGCCCGTCGTCGCCCAAGCGCTAGAGCTCACGGCGGCTGACGTCGCCATCGCGCGCCGCGCCGAGCTGGCCAGCGCGCTGCCCGTCTCGGGCGGGCTGCGCGCCGTCCACAGCGCCATGGTGCGCGCCAAGGTGGCCGCCGAAGTACGCGAAGTCGCCGTGCGTGAAGGCGACCGTGTCAGCGCCGGTCAAGTGTTAGTTCGCCTGGACGACACCGAGTATCAATGGCGGCTGCGCCAAGCCGAAGACCAGGCCGCAGCCGCCAAGGCCCAGCTCGACATCGCCCAGCGCACGCTGGCCAACAACAAGGCGCTGGTCGATCAAGGCTTCATCTCCACCACGGCACTGGACACCGCCGTGAGCAGCGCGGCCGGTGCGCAAGCCTCGCTGCAAGCTGCGCGCGCCGCCGCCGAGCTGGCGCGCAAGGCGGTGGGCGACGCGGTGCTGCGCGCGCCGCTTACCGGACTCGTCGCCCAGCGCCTGGTGCAGCCGGGTGAGCGCGTGTCGGTGGACGCGCGGCTGGTGGAAGTTGTCGATCTTTCGCGCATCGAGCTCGAAGCCGCAATGACACCCGAAGACGTGGCCCAGGTGCGCGTCGGTCAGGTCGCCCGCTTGGCGGCCGACGGCCTGGCCGAGCCGCTCCAGGCACGCGTGGTGCGCATCAACCCAAGCACGCAAGCCGGCACGCGCGCGGTAATGGTCTACCTGGCGCTCGATGCCCATCCGGCCTTGCGCCAGGGCCTCTTTGCGCGCGGCAGCATCGAGCTCGGGCGCAACTCGGCGATGGTGGTGCCGGCGAGCGCGGTGCGCCTGGACCAGGCCAAGCCCTACGTGCTGCTGCTCGAAAACGGCAAGGTCGTGCAGCGCGTGGTGAGCACGGGAGCCCGTGGCGACGTGGTGTTAGACGGCCGCGCCGAAGCGGCGATCGAAGTTGGCGGCGTCAGTGAAGGCGCCACCGTGCTGCGTGGCAGCGTGGGCGCCTTGCGCGAAGGTGCACTGGCGCGGCTGCCGCTCCCGGCTGCGCCGGCTGCGGCACCGGCCGCCTCACCCGCCACCCGCTAGGCCGCACGCACCATGTGGTTCACACGCGTCTCCATCGCCAACCCGGTGATGGCCACCATGCTCATGCTGGCCTTTGTGGTGCTGGGCCTCTTCAGCTACCAGCGCCTGGCCATCGACCAGTTCCCCAA
>JANMMH010000322.1:0-11632 GCA_031373055.1 Rubrivivax sp.
CTGCCGCCCAGGATGACGGCCAGGATGGCGTTGAGTGAGTGATCCACGCCAAAGGCGTCGGGGTTCAGGAAGCCGATGAAGTGTGCATACAGCGCGCCGGCCAGACCGGCCAGGCTGGCACTGACGACAAAGGCCAGCAGCTTGTAGCGCCAGCTCTGCACGCCGGCGGCTTCGATCAGCGCTTCGTTTTGCCGGATGGCGAGCAACACCCGCCCCACGCGTGAGTGCAGGATCAGCGCGCACAGCAGCGTGGCCAGCACGGCAGCCAGCAAGACCAGGTAGTAGTAGCCGACGCGGCCGCCCAGGCTCCACACCAGGCCGCCCACGGCAATGTCGGGGGGGCGCGGCACGTTGGAGATGCCGGCTTCACCACCTGTGAGCGAGCTCCAGGTCGTCAACACGATGAAGATGACCATGTTGTAGGCCAGGGTCACGATGGCAAAGTAGTGGCCTTTGACGCGCAGGCTGGGGTAGCCCGCCAACACGGCGAGTGCCGCTGTCACCAGCGGAGCGGCCGCCATCGACCACCACACCGGCCAACCCAGCTTCACGCTGAGCAGCGTGGAGCTGTAGGCACCGATGCCCATGAAGCCGGCCTGTGCAATCGACACATAACCGGTGAAGCCCTGGATGAGGTTCTGCCCCTGGGACAACACCACCCAGATCAGCGCCAGGATGATGAGGTGCAGGAAGTAGGGCAGCTTCACGACCAGCGGCAGTGCCACTGCGGCCAGCAGCAGTGCTGCCAGGCCCAGGCCACGTAGCAGACCGTAGGAACCGTGCGGGCTCATCGTTTGCCCAGCAGGCCTTCGGGCCTGAACAGCAACACGATGATCATCACCATGAAGGCAATCACGTCCTTGTAAGCCGACGAGATGAAGCCGGCGGCCAGGGACTCGCTGACGCCGAGCACGAGGCCACCGAGGATGGCGCCAGGCACGGAGCCCAGGCCCCCCAGGATGAGCACCGCAAAGCCCTTCACGGCCAGGCCCTCGCCCACACCCGGCGCGATGGCCAGCAGGGCGCCGACCAGTGCACCCGCCGCAGCACCCAGCGCCGTGGACACCGAGAACACGATTGCCGACACGCGGTTGACGTTGACCCCCATCAGCACCGCCGCAGGCCGGTTCTGCGCCACCGCGCGGATCGACTTGCCGGTCTTGGTGCGGCTGATGAGCAGCGCCACCGCGGCGATCATCGAGCAGGCCGTCAGGATCACCAGCAGGCGCAGTTCGGCCACCGCCACGCCGCCGACCTTGAAGACATCGCGGTAGGGCGTCTGGATCACCACCTGGTCGGCACCAAAGGCCAGCAGGTTGATGCCCTCCACCATCATCGTCAGCCCAAGGGCAATGATGAAGGCGTTGATGTGCGGCGCGTCGCGTACCGGCCGGTAGGCCAGGCGCTCGATCACGAGCCCGATCACGGCGCCCACCAACATGGCCAGCGCCATGGCCGGGAAGAAGCCAAAGCCCAGCCGCTCGCCAAAGAAGAACGTCAGGTAGCCGCCCGACATGGCCACCGAGCCGTGGGCAAAGTGCGCAATGCCCAGAATGCCGAAGACCACTGTCAGGCCCAGCGCGATCAGCGTGTACACCGAGCCCATGGCCAGGCCATTGAGCATCTGCTGCAGGATCTCGGTGATCATGAACGTGTTGGCGTGGAGGTCAAGGGCGGGGCCGGGCGTGCCGCCCTACTTGCGCAGGCCGCGCAAGAACTCGGAGTACAGCGCCGGGTCGGACGGCAGGTCGGAGGCATAGACCCACTTGCCCTTTTGCCACTGGAAGGCGCCGTTGGAGGTGTAGGCCTGGCCGTTGCCGTCGAACATGGTGCCGCCCACGGGTAGGTACTTCATCACCGCCTCCTTGGGGATCGTCACCTTGCGCACCTCGGCCATCACCTTCTTGGGGTCGTCGGCCGAACCGGCACGTTCGATCGCCTGCTTCAGCACATAGACCTGGTCGTAGGCGTAGGGCGAGCTCGGCGAAGGCGCCGCACCAAAACGCTTGGTGTAATTGGCCACGTAGGTCTTGGCGTTGGCGGCCAGCGCCTCCACCGTCAGCTCGGTCGGGCGCAGGTCCCACACGCCTTCCATCTGCTCGCTGGTGGCCACTTTCAGGAACTGCTCTTCGCTGCCGCTGGTGAAGCCGTAACGCGGGATCTTCATGCCCAGTTCGGTGGCCTGCCGGTAGACAAAAGCGGCCGGTTCGACATAGCCCAGCACCAGCAATGCGTCGGGGTTGAGCGCGCGCACCTTGGTGAGCTGCGGTGTCATGTCGCGGTCCTTCAGTCCGAAGGTTTCCTTGGCCACGATCTTCCCCCCCAGCTTGACCAGTTCGCGCTCAAAAGCATCCAGGTACTGGGTGTAGAAGCCGACATCCAGCGAACCGATCACGGCCACGTTGCGGGCGCCACGCTTGCCCACGAACACGCCTGCGGCGGCACCGGTGAAGTCGGCCGGCGGGCGGGTGCGGAAGAGGTTGGGAATGCCCTTGGCGGTGATGGCCCGCTCGGCTGCATTGCCCACCAGCATGAGGGCGTTTTCCTTGTCGATGAACGAGGCCACGGCGCTGGTGGGGCCCGAACAGCAGAAGCCCAGCAGGTACTTCACGCCGTCGCGGTCGATCAACTTGCGCACGCTGTTGGTGGCTTCGGTCGGGTTGGCCTTGTCGTCGTTGGCGATGACGCGCAGCTTGTAGACATCGGGCCCGGCCTTGATGCCACCGGCGGCGTTGATCTCGTCGGCCGCCATCTGCACCGAGTTGGCCTGTGGCAGGCCGTAGACGGCGCCCGGCCCGGTCAGCGAGTCGTTGACCCCGAGGAGCAGTTCCTTTTCGGCGGCGAGGGCGTTCAGGCAGGCCAAGGTCATGGTTGCCAGGGCCAGGGAGCGGGTGAACTTCTTCATGTGCGGGTCTCCAGGTTGATGGGTTCATGGCCACGATGAGCACGGGCTTGTTTCATCGGAGCGGTCGTCACTTGGGTCTAGGTATCAATAGCCGAGATAAGCCTTGCTCACCTCGGGGTGTGCCTGCAACTCTTGTCCGGTGCCTTGCAGCACCACTTCGCCGGCCTCGAAGACATAAGCGCGGTCGGCTAGGCGCAAGGCCATCGACGCGTTTTGTTCCACCAGCAGCACGGTCACGCCCATGCCCTTGATACGGGCCAAAGTCTGCTCGACTTCGGCCACGATCTTGGGCGCCAGGCCAAGCGACGGCTCGTCGAAGATGCACAACTTGGGTTTGGACATCAAGGCCCGCGCGATGGCCAACATTTCCTGTTCACCCCCGGACAGCGTGCCTGCACTCTGGCGCGAACGCTCGCGCAGCACGGGGAAGAGGTCCTTCATGCGTTCGATGTCGGCAACTTGCTCGCGGTCGCGTCGCGTGTGCGCGCCCATTTCCAGGTTCTCGAGCACCGACATGTCGGGGAACACCTGGCGGCCTTCCGGGCACATGGTGATGCCCAGCCGCACGATGGCGTGGCCGGGCAGGCCGTTGATGCGTTGGCCTTCGAATTCGATGCTGCCCTGGCGCACACCCACCAGGCCGCAAATGCACTTCAGCGTGGTGCTTTTGCCAGCGCCGTTGGCACCCACCAGCGCCACACATTCGCCCGCCGCCACGTCGAAGCTCACGCCATGCAGCACATCGGCCTTGCCATAACCCGCATGCAGGTCGCGTACCTTCAGCATTCAGTGTGCTCCACCCAGGTAGGCGTCAATCACGGCCGGGTTGCGCTGGATGTCGGCCGGGCTGCCCTCGGCGATTTTCTGGCCGAAGTTGAGCACGACGATGCGCGAACACACCTCCATGATCAGGCCCATGTGGTGCTCGATCACCAGCACGGCAATGCCGCGCTCGCGGATGCGCTGAATCAGCCCGGCCAGGTTTTTTCGCTCTTTGGCCACCATGCCTGCAGCGGGTTCGTCCAGCAGGAGCAGGCGCGGCTCGGTGGCCAGTGCGGTGGCGATCATCAAGAGCCTTTGTTGCGCCGACGAAATGGCCGACGCCGCTGCATCGGCCACGATGCTTAGCCCGACGAAGGCCAGGATCTCTTCGACCCGTTCGCGCTGCGCCTGCGCTTCGCGGCGTGCGCCCGCCAGCCTGAACACCGAGCCGCTGGCGCTGCTGCGGTAGCGCACATGGCAGGCTGTCAGCACCTGCTCCTGCACCGTGAACTCGGGGAACACGCTGGTGGTCTGGAAGGTGCGTGCCAAACCCAAGGGTACGCGCTCGCTGACTGTGAGCCGCGACACGCTGTCACCGCCAAAGTGGATGTCGCCGTGCGTGGGTGGCAGCGTGCCCGAGATGAGGTTGACCGAGGTGGACTTGCCCGAACCATTGGGGCCGATGAGCCCGACGACCTCGGCTGCGCCTACGGAAAACGACAAGTCTTTGACGGCCTGCACGCCGCCAAACTGTTTGCCCAGGCCTTGCAGAACCAGCAGCGGTTCAGCCATAACGCCCTGCGAATTCGATGTCGAAGCCAGTGGATGGCACGGCAAACCTTGTTCAAGGTCGTGACACGAGGCGCTGATGGCGCCGGCAAGTCAATATTAGACCGGTCGTCTATGGAAATTCCGAGGAAAACCCGAACATCCCTGCGCAGCCCGCACTGCAACGGTCTCAGGGGCGGCGCACCGTCGCCGGTGCGCCACAGGCCAGCAGGGCGAAGAACATGTTGGCGAACTGGTCCAGCGGCTCGGCGTTGCGCGTCAACTTGGCGCGCAAGACGGCGCCTTCCCAGCCGATCCAGAAAAAGCGCGAAATGGCGGCGGTGTCAGTGCCAGCGACCAGCTCCCTGGCCTCGACCGCCTGCCGCAAACAGCCGGTGACGCGCCGCTCCCACGACAAGAGCACGGCTTCCAGTTGTTCGCGAAAGGAATCGTCCAGGCTGGCCAGTTCTTGCCCGAGGTTGCCGATCAAACAACCGCGCCGATAGCCGTACTTCAACATGCCGCGCTTGGCGTCGTCGACAAAGGCGCGCAAACGCGACAACGGTGACAGCGCCTCGTCGTCGAAGATGCGGGTCATCTTGCGGGCGTAGTACTCCTCGTAGTTACGAATCACCGCCTGGCCGAATTCATGCTTGTTGGCGAAGAAGTGATAGAACGAGCCCTTGGGTACACCGACGCGCTTCAGGACCTCGTCGATGCCGGTGACCTGGAAGCCCCGTTCGGTCAGCAATTCGGTGCCGCACCAGACTAGAGTGCGCCGGGTGTCGCCACGACCCATGGCGCGCGCGCTGCGGCTGCGTACGGGTGCGCCGGCGCGCTCAGACGCCAAGGGATTGGCGCCGCCGCCAATGGAGGTTTCGAGTCCACGTTTCATGCGGTAAAGACTAGACCGGTCGCCTACGGAAGTCAATGCCCCGGCGGATGCGGCGTCTTGTCGGGATCGGCATGAAGACGGGGGCCCAGGCTTTGCGCAGCCAGCATCATGCTGCGCGTACACCAGGTGAAGGGGGGCAGCACTTGATCCATCCGCACAAAGCGGTGGCGGTGGCGAACCAGCCGCGAAAACGGCCGCAAAGCCGGCTCAGTGAACCCCGTCAGTCCCCCTCGACCCACGCCACCTTCGCCCCCAGCATGGTGATGTTCTCGGCAAAGCGCGGATGCGCGCGCTTCACGGGGGCGGCCTTCTTGATGTGCGACTGCCCGGGGATGCTGCACGCCAACATCAACATCGCGATCGCCGCGCGGATGATGTAGGGGCTCTCTACCGTGGCGGGGTGCAAAGGCTTGCCGCCGAAGGTGATGATGCGGTGCGGGTCGGCCAGGAAAGCGTGCGCACCGAAGCGCGAGAGCTCAGCGGTCCAACCCAGCGCGCCGTCGTAGACCTTGTTCCAGAACATGCACTGGCCCTGCGCGCGCACGCCCAGCGTCACGAAGATGGGCAGCAGGTCGGCGGGCACATAGGGCCAGGGCGCGGCTTCCACCTTTTGCAGGATGTTCTGCGTGAAGGGTTCCTTCACGCGCAGTGGGCCGTCATTGATGTTGCGCGACCAGCCGTCAAGGTGCTCGATATGCACACCGAACTTGGCGAACGTGCGGTCCAGCAGCGGGAACTGTTCGGGCGTCGAGTTCTTCACCCGCACCTCACCACCGGTGATGGCGCCCAGGGCCAGGAAGGTCACGATCTCGTGGAAGTCTTCGGCGAAAGTGAAGTCACCACCGCCAAGTTGCGCCACGCCGTGCACCTTCAGGCTCGACGTGCCCAGGCCTTCAATGCGGGCGCCGAGCATCACCATGAATTGGCAGAACTCTTGCACATGCGGCTCACTGGCCGCATTCATCATGGTCGAGGTGCCTTGCGCCAACGCGGCGCAGAGCACAAAGTTTTCGGTGGTCGTCACCGACGCGTAGTCCATCCAGTGCTGCGAAGCAGCTAACGCGCCAGCGGTGCGGATGATCAGGGCGCCCGGCGTGCGCTCGACGTGTCCGCCGAAGCGCTGGAAGACTTCCACATGCGGGTCGATTTCACGCACGCCCAGGCTACAACCTTTGACGTCGTTTTCCACCCGCGCCACGCCAAATCGCGCCAGCAATCCCGGCACCAGCATCACTGACGAGCGCATCTCTTCGGGCAGCCGGTGCAGCTTCTCGTCGAAGTGCGTGTCGCGGTGATGCACGTCAAGGATGCCGTTTTGGAAGTCGACCGACACCTCGCTGCCGAGCTGACGGAAGATCTCCAGGATCTTCTTCACGTCGGTGATCTCGGTGATGCCACGCAGGCGCACCGGCTCGCGCGTCAGGAGCGTGGCGCACAGGATGGGCAGCACGGCGTTCTTGTTCGCCGAAGGGATGATTTCGCCACGCAGGGGCGTGCCGCCGTGGACGATCAAGTCCGCCATTTACAGCACCTCAGACGCGTAGTCGGCCAGGCGCGAACGCTCACCACGCGCCAAGGCCAGGTGGCCACCGTGCGGCCAGCCTTTGAAGCGGTCCACCGCGTAGGTCAAGCCCGAGCTGCCTTCGGTGAGATAGGGCGTGTCGATCTGCGCCAGGTTGCCCAGGCAAACGATCTTCGTGCCGGGCCCCGCGCGCGTGATCAGCGTCTTCATCTGCTTGGGGGTGAGGTTCTGCGCTTCGTCGATCAACACGTACTTGTTGAGGAAGGTGCGCCCGCGCATGAAGTTCAGGCTCTTGATCTTGATCTTGCTGCGCACCAGGTCGTTGGTGGCGGCGCGGCCCCATTCGCCTGCCGTGGTGTCGCCGCGCGCCAGCACTTCCAGGTTGTCGTCGAGCGCGCCCATCCAGGGGCCCATTTTTTCTTCTTCGTTGCCGGGCAGGAAGCCGATGTCGTCGCCCACGGGCACGGTGACGCGGGTGACGATGATCTCGCTGTAGCGGCGGTCGTCGAGCACTTGCGCCAATCCGGCGGCCAGCGTCATCAGCGTCTTGCCGCTGCCTGCCGTGCCGGTGAGCGTGATGAAGTCGCAATCCGGGTCCATCAGCAAATTCAGCGCAAAGTTTTGTTCGCGATTACGCGCCATCACGCCCCACACGGCGTTTTTGCCGTGGCTGTAGTCGCGCAGGGTTTTCAGCACGGCGGTCTTGCCGGTGATCTCGGTCACACGTGCGTACAGCGCGGCAGCGCCCGGGGTTTCGAGGTAGACGAACTGGTTGATCATGAGCGCCGGCACCAGCGGCCCGCTGATGCGATAGAAGGTGTGGCCACCTTGCTGCCAGCTCTCCATCGTCTTGCCGTGGCGCTCCCAAAAGTCGGCCGGGAAGGCCAGCACACCGGTATAGAGCAGGTCGCCGTCTTCCAGCGTTTTGTCGTTGAAATAGTCTTCCGCGGGCAGGCCCAGCGCGCGTGCTTTGACGCGCATGTTGATGTCCTTGGACACCAGCACCACGTCGCGCTCCTTGTGCTCTTCACGCAGGCTTTGCACCACGCCAAGAATCTGGTTGTCGGCCTTGCCTTGCGGCAAACCGTCGGGCAGCTTGAAGTTGAGCAGCGTGGTTTGAAAATACAGCTTGCCACCGGCTTCGCGGTGGCCGGTCTTGCCCAGTGGGATGCCGATCTTCGGGTCGGGGTTGCCGTTCTTGTCGTTGAAGCTCGCCAGCGCGTCGAGCTCGCGGCTGACCTGGCGCGCGTTGCGCGCGACCTCGCTCATGCCCTTCTTGTGGTTGTCCAGCTCTTCCAGCGTGATCATGGGCAAGAAGACGTCGTGCTCTTCGAAGCGAAAGAGCGACATCGGGTCGTGCATCAGCACGTTGGTGTCCAGCACAAAGAGCTTGGCTGGGCCGTCGGACTTGGGCCTTGTGCGGGTGCGCACCGCGCTCTTGGCGGGTGTGAGGTCGCGCAGCGGTGCGCTGGCGCTGGGCATCGGCAGCGGCGGCGGCTTGAAGGCTTTGGGCGCAGCCAGGGGCGACGAGCCGTCGTGCAGCTGCAAGCTCGCATCGGCAGCGGCCTCGCGCAAGGGCGGTAACTTCTGCGCGCGTTTTTCAGCCCTGGGGGCGGCTTGCACCTCAAAGGCGGCGGGGTCCAGCAGGGCGGCTTTTTTCGACGGCGGCTTGGGCAGTGGCATCGTGTGGGTGGAGTTCAGAATGAGAAAAGCCGCACATCCGTAGCACTTGGATGGGCGGCTTGAGGTGGGCGGCAACACCGCCGTTGAGCGTGACAGGGTTCGATCTCAGGCTGCCTTCTTGAGCGCCTTCACAGCCTTCAGTACTTCATCGACGTGGCCGGCGACCTTGATGCCGCGCCATTCGCCGCGCATCACACCGTGCGCGTCCATCAAGAAGGTGCTGCGCTCGATGCCTTTGACCTTCTTGCCGTACATGATCTTGTTTTTCACCACGCCAAACATGTGGCAGAGCTTCTCTTCGGTGTCGGCAATCAGCTCGAAGGGCAACTCCAATGCTTGCTTGAACTTGTCATGCGAAACCAGGTTGTCGCGCGAAACACCGAAGACCACGGCACCAGCCTTGAGGAAATCTTTGTGGCGGTCGCGAAATTGCATCGCTTCAGTCGTGCAACCGGGCGTGCCGTCCTTGGGGTAGAAGTAGAGCACCACGGCATGACCGAGGTGTGACTGCGGGGTGAACTTCACGCCGCCAGTGGCCAGCGCTTCGAATTCCGGGAGGGATTTATTGACAGCAGGGGTCATGGGCAATGAGGTCTCGGAATGGGTAGCCAGCACAGGCGCACCGCCAAGGCGCGTGGCTTCATTATAAATCCACGGCACGCGCGGTAGCCGCAGTTCAAGTTCCTCAGCCCGGCAGCTCGCTCTCGTCTTCAATGAGAAAGGCGCCCAGCACCGAGCGCCCTTCATTGGCCAAGACGTTGTAGGTGCGGCTGGCGGCAGCCAGGTCCATGCTCTCGATACCGATGCGCTGCGCATAGAGCGCGCGCAGCACGGTGGGCGGCGGGAAGCGCAGCCGAGTGCCTGTGCCCAGGATCACCACCTCGGGCGCCATCGCGGCGATCTGCTCGAAGTGCGCGGCCGTGAGCGCCGCGAACGATGCCACGTTCCAGTCCACGACCTCACCGCGCCAAGGCACGAGCAGGCTGCGTGCATAGGGCCGCGGGCCGACCCACAAACGCGTGGTCTCGTGGCGGGTGATGACGTTGACGCCGTCTAGCGTGTCGGGCTGGAACTTCATGAGGGGATAATTCTAATTTCGCCCCCATACGCAAGCCCTCTGGAGCCCCGATCTTGACCCTCAAGCCCATTGCCAAATCGAGCAAGCTCGCCAATGTGGGCTACGACATTCGCGGCCCCGTACTCGACAAAGCACGCGAGATGGAGGAAGAAGGCCACCGCATCATCAAGCTCAACATCGGCAATATCGCGGCCTTTGGCCTGATGCCGCCCGACGAGATCGTGCAGGACATGATCCGCAGCCTGCCCGACGCGGCCGGCTACACCGACAGCAAAGGCCTTTTCGCGCCGCGCAAAGCGGTGATGCATTACTGCCAAGAGAAAAAGATTGCTGGCGTGACCGTGGACGACGTCTACCTGGGCAACGGTGCCTCCGAGCTCATCGCCATCAGCATGAACGCGCTCTTGGACAGCGGCGACGAAGTGCTGATCCCCATGCCCGACTACCCGCTGTACACGGCGGTGGTGTCACTCTCCAGCGGCACGCCGGTGCACTACCGCTGCGACGAAGGCTCGGGCTGGTTGCCTGACTTGGACGACATCCGCGCCAAGGTCACACCGAATACCCGCGCCATCGTCGTCATCAACCCCAACAACCCGACCGGCACGCTGTACCCGCTGGACATCTTGCAAGGCATCGTCGAGATCGCGCGCCAGCACCAGCTCATCGTCTTCGCCGATGAGATCTACGACAAGACGCTGTACGACGGCCATGTACACACCAGCATCGCCTCGCTCGCCGATGACGTGCTCTTCGTCACCTTCAACGGTCTGAGCAAGAACTACCGCGCGTGTGGCTACCGTGCGGGCTGGATGGTGGTGTCGGGCGACAAGCGCCATGCGCGCGACTACATCGAGGGTCTGAACATGCTGGCGTCGATGCGCCTGTGCGCCAACACGCCCGGGCAGCTGGCGATTCAGACGGCGCTGGGTGGCTATCAAAGCATCAAAGACTTGGTGGCGCCCACCGGCCGCCTGTGCCGCCAGCGTGATCTGGCCTATACCTTGTTGAGCCAGATTCCCGGTGTCTCGGTGGTCAAGCCCAAAGCGGCGCTGTACATGTTCCCGCGCCTGGACCCGAAGATGTACCCGATCGAAAATGACCAGCAATTCGCCTACGAGCTGCTGGCCGAAGAGAAGGTGCTGATCGTGCAGGGCACGGGCTTCAACTGGCCCACGCCGGACCACTTCCGCCTGGTCTTCCTGCCCAACGTGGATGACCTCACCGAGGCCATTGGCCGTATTGAGCGCTTCCTCTCGAACTACCGTAAACGCCATTCAGCATGACGATGAAACCGATCCAAGTCGGCCTATTGGGCATAGGCACCGTAGGCAGCGGCACGTTCAATGTGCTGCGGCGCAACCAGGCCGAGATACGCCGCCGTGCTGGGCGTGGCATCGAGATCACCATGGTGGCCGACCTCGATGTTGAGCGCGCTCGCGCTGTCGTCGGGCCTGAAGTGCAGGTCGTGGCCGACGCGCGCCAGATCATCAAGAACCCCGACATCGACATCGTGGTCGAGCTCATCGGCGGCTACGGCATCGCGCGCACGCTGATGCTGGAAGCCATTGCGGCGGGCAAGCATGTGGTGACGGCCAACAAAGCCTTGCTCGCTGTGCACGGCAGCGAGATCTTCGCCGCCGCCAGCCAGCGCGGCGTGGTGGTGGCGTTTGAAGCGGCGGTGGCCGGTGGCATCCCCATCATCAAGGCACTGCGCGAGGGCCTGACGGCGAACCGCATCGAGTGGATCGCCGGCATCATCAACGGCACCACGAATTTCATCCTCTCGGAGATGCGCAGCAAGGGGCTGGACTTCGCCAGCGTGCTCAAGCAAGCGCAGGCGCTGGGCTACGCCGAAGCCGACCCCACCTTTGACATCGAAGGCGTGGACGCCGCGCACAAGGCCACCATCATGTCGGCCATCGCCTTTGGCGTGCCGGTGCAGTTTGACAAAGCCTATGTCGAAGGCATCACCGCGCTGCAAGCCACCGACATCCGCTACGCCGAGCAGCTGGGCTA
>JANMMH010000340.1:0-1674 GCA_031373055.1 Rubrivivax sp.
GCTCGTGACGTCAAACCCAGTCGCCCCATCTCTGGAGAACCCAGCATGCAAACCCTCACCTTCGATGTTAGTGACATGACCTGCGGCGGCTGCACAGGCAAGGTGCAACGCACGCTCATCAAACTCGACGGCGTGAGCCACGCTGAAGTCACGCTGCGGCCTGGGGTTGCGACCGTGCTTGCCGATCCGGCCCGCATCACGTCGGCGCAGATTCAAGAGGCCATCACCGCCCTGGGCTTTCCTGCCACGGCACGGGCCGCAGCACCCGACGCACACGCACCGTGATGAAGAACGGCGGCGTGAGCTGAATGTGCTTCTCCGCCACCGCCAGCTTCTCGGCAGGCGCCGTGCTGCTCGGCCTGGGCGTGTTGACGCTGCGCACAGCGCTGGCCTCACATCAGTGGCGGGATGTGCCCTTTGCCGCGATCCCGCTGCTGTTCGCGATCCAGCAACTCATCGAAGGCGTGATCTGGTTGACCTTCAGTGACGACGCGCCGCTGCTGAACTGGGTGATGACGCATGCGTATTCGTTCTTCTCGCATGTGCTGTGGCCGGTCTATGTGCCCGTGGCGGTGGTGCTGATGGAGCCCAAGGGGTGGCGCCGCGGCGCGCTGTGGGTCTTGGTGGCGGCCGGCGCCGCAGTCGCTGCGGGCCTGCTGCTCGTGCTGATGCTCTTCCCCGTCGTTGCGCGGCCGACGGGTCAGCACATCGAGTACGTTTCGCCGCACTTCTTCGCTGCCGTCACGATGACGCTGTACCTGCTGTCGACGGGGGCCAGCCCGCTGCTGTCCTCGCACCGCATGGTCGTCGTCTTCGGCGCACTGGCGCTGCTGGCGTTCGGTGCGGCCTACGCCTTCTATGCCACATGGTTCATCTCGGTGTGGTGCTTCTTCGCAGCACTCTTGAGCGCGGTGATCTATCGCCATTTCACGTGGGCCCAGCGCGACAAGCGCACGCCTGTCCGGGCCGACACACTGCCCGCCCCGCAACGCTCGACCTGAACCTTTTGGAGCACAGAACATGCACAGACCATTGACGGGCCGCAAGGTCCTCCTGACCGCCGCGCTGGCCTTGAGCCTGAGCGGCTGCGGCTACAACACTTTTCAAACTACCGACGAGCAGGTCAAGGCGGGGTGGGCCGAGGTCATCAACCAGTACCAGCGCCGGGCAGACCTGATTCCGAACCTGGTCAACACCGTCAAGGGCGAGGCCAGCTTCGAGCAGGACACGCTGACCAAGGTGGTCGAAGCGCGCGCCAAGGCGACATCCATCCAGGCCACGCCGGAACTCGTCAACGACCCGGCGGCGTTTCAGAAATTCCAGCAGGCGCAGGGCGAGTTGACGGTTGCGTTGTCGCGCTTGATGGTGGTGTCGGAGCAATACCCGAACCTCAGGGCCAACCAGGGCTTCCGGGATTTGTCAGCGCAACTTGAAGGCGCCGAGAACCGCATCGCGGTGGCGCGCAATCGCTACATCAAGACGGTGCAGGACTACAACGTGACGGTGCGCTCCTTTCCGTCCAACCTGACCGCGATGGTGTTTGGCTACAAGGAAAAGCCGAACTTTGCGGTCGAGAACGAGCGGGAAATTGCCAAGCCGCCCAGCGTCGGCTTCGGCGCCGCACCGGTCAAGCCTGCTGGCGCGGCATCGGTGGTGAGCAAGTGATTGCAGGCC
>JANMMH010000378.1:0-5127 GCA_031373055.1 Rubrivivax sp.
TGCGCTGCAGCGCGATGTGCGCTGGCGAGAAGGGCCTGGGTTCGGCGCGTGTGACGCTGATCAAGCCGATGACCGCACCGTCGCGTGTGAGTGGTGTGGTCAACACGCTGCGGAAGCCGCGCTGGCGCGCCATGTCGCGCATCGCCGGTATGTCGGCCCATTCGGTTTCGGTGTCGCTGATGTGGGTGACTTCGCCGGCGCCCATGCGGGCAGTCTGGGGATGCGCTGCCAGCGGGATGGGGAACGAGGACCGCAACGCGTGGTCGGCTGCGGCGCTGACCGGCGTGAACGCCGCCAGATGGAGCTGCCCTTCGCGCACCATCAGCACGGAAGCCGACTGGCCCTGCATCAGCCGCTTGGAGCTGGCGGCGATGGCCTCGAACACCGGCTGCACGTCGTCGGGCGACTGCGCGATGACCTTCAGCACCTCGGCGGTGGCCGTCTGCTGCTCCAGCGCTTCTTGTGTCTCGTTGAACAGCCGTACGTTCTCGATGGCGATGACGGCCTGGTCGGCGAAGGACTGGGCCAGTGCGATGTCGGCTTCGCTGAAGGGCTCGGGCTTGTCGCGCTGGAAGACCAGCACGCCCAGGGCCTCTTGATCGGTGCCGCGCAGCAGCGGCAGCATCAGCGACGAGTGGCAGCCCGTCTGGCGTTGGATGCGCTGCTCGTGCTCGGGCAATTCAATGGCCGACCAGTCGGGGATGTGCAGCAGGCTCCGCGAGACCAACGCACGCGCCGGGAAGTTGTGCGCCGGGTCCAGCGGCAGCCTCCCGATCAAGCCCGGCGCCGAGCCACTGGCCGTGGCATGCAGCATGACGGACAGGAACTCACCCTCGCGGCGCAGGAACGCCGTGCGGTAGCAGCCCAGCAACCGCCGCGCCGAGCTGACGATGACCTCCACCACCGGCATCACATCGGTGGGCGACTGGCTGATGACGCGCAGGATGTCGGCGCTGGCGGTCTGGCGTTGCAGCGCGGCTTGGGTTTCGGCGAACAGGCGGGCGTTTTCCAGCGCCACGCCGGTCGATGCGGCGATCGTCTCGAGCAATCGAACCAGGTTCTCGTCGAAGGCCTGGTCGCGGTCGGCGGTCAGCGTGATGGCGCCCAGGCGGGTGCGGCTGCCAAACAAGCCGACGGCCAGCACCGAGACCGGATCGACATTCGCGCCGCCGTCCCGCCGCCAGAAGCCCCAGTCGCTCACGGCCTGCCGGTGTTGTGCATGCACCGTCTCACGCCGATTGACGGCCTGCTGCACGGCGTGCTCGCGCCGATACGGCATCGTGCTGCCCGCCTCGCGCTGGCCGTCGGGACCACGCGCATAGACATAGCGCACCAGCTCCTGGGCCTCCTCCAGCAGGCTGATGCTGACAGTGGCGCCGACATGCTTGAACACCTCGTGCAGCTGGTCGCCGACGAGGTCGATCACGCCTTGGAAGTCAAGCTGCCCGGCCAGGCCCTGCTGGATGCTGTTGATCACCGCCAGCTCGGCGTTGCGGGCTTCAGTCTCCTTCAGCAAGCGCTGGGTTTCGTCGAAGAGGCGGGCGTTTTCCAGCGCCACGCTCATGCTCGCGGCGATGGTCTCGAGCAGGCGCACGTCGGACTCACTGAAGGCCTTCTCGCGGGTCAGGTGGTTGAGGTCGAACATGCCGACCACTTGATCGCCAGCGAGCATCGGCACCACCAGCTGCGACTTCGAGTAGCCAGCGTCGGCCGATACCGGCGAGCTGCCGAGCCGCAGCGCAACCGCGTTGATATCGTGGTCGACCAGCAGAGTGCGCCGCGTGCGCACCACCTCGGCACCCAGGCCCTTCATCGGAGCGGGCTCGACCTTCGGGGCGCGCTCGGTGCCATGCCACCAAAACGGGAAGTGCATCAGACCCGTTTGTGCGTCGTAGCGCCGGATGCCGACACCGAAGCCGGGGAACACCTCGCGCAGCTTCGTGCCCACGGCGTCGTACACGCCCTGCAAGCTGAGCTCGCCGGCCAGCGCCGTTTGCACGGCGTTGATCAGCGCCAGCTCGGCCGCGCGCTGGCGTTCGGCCTCGAAGCTCTTGGCGTTGAGCAACGCCACGGCCATGCTCGACGCGATGGTCGAGACCAGGCGCACGTCGTCCTGGGTGAAGGCGTTCTCGCGCTCGTGACTGCTCAGTGAGATGGCGCCCAGCATGCGGCTGCCGGCCAGCATGGGTACGAACAAGACGCTCAGTTCCGCATCGGTGCCGGGGGTTGTCGCGACGCCCGCAGCCTCTTGCTCGGCGCGCGAGTTGAGCAGCCAGACGCGGCGCTCGTCGAGAAAACGCTCGACCGCGCCGCCAGGCACCACGCCGGTCGTGCGCAGCGGCAGGCGCACGCCATGCTCGAAGCTGTACAGCGACAGCACGGTGCCGGCCGCCTCGTCCCACCAGCGGATGCTCATGTCGCCGGTGTTGAAGACCTCACGCAGCTTGTCGCCCACCGCGTCGACGATGCCCTGGAAGTCCAGCGCCGCGCCTACCGCCTGCTGGATGCTGTTGATCACTGCCAGCTCGGCATTCCTTGCCTCGGTCTCGCGCAGCAGCCGCTGGGTTTCGTCGAAGAGGCGGGCGTTTTCGAGCGCCGTGCCCAGGCTGCTGGCGATTGTTTTTAGCAGGCGCACTTCCGCCTCGCCGAAGGCGTACTCACGTTCATGGTTCTCAACCGTGAATCCGCCCAGTTTGCGTTCGCCTGCCACCATCGGGACCGTTGCGGACGACATGCACGAATCGGTGCTTGAAGTGGTCCCCCGTAGGGCAACGATCTCCGCCATCGTGTTCTGGATGAACGGTTCACGTCTTGCAAGTAAGCGTGCCCACCTCTCGTCCGAGACGATCACCTCAGAAAGGGACGGTTGCCGTACGCCATGCGTGACGGCGTAGGGCATGTTGAACGTGCGCGTTGGGTGGTCGATCCAGGCGATTGACAGCTCCTGGCACTTCAATACATCGCACAGCTTGTCGCCCACGAGGTCGACGATGGCTTGAAAGTTCAACGCGCCAGCCACCCCCTGCTGAATGCTGTTGATCAGCGCCAGCTCACCCGCGCGCTGCTCCAGCGCGGCGGTGCGCTCGGCCACCGTGTGCTCCAGGCCTTCGGCGGTGCGCAGGTTGGCCAGCGCCACGGCTGCTTGCGCGGCCAGGGTGGCGAGAAGGTCGCGGTCGGCATCGTGGAAGCGGCCGAACAGGCCTTCGAGATCTGCGTAGAGGTAGCCCAGCAGCTGCTGCTGCGCGATGAGCGGCGCCACCAGGCAACTGCGCTGGTCGATCTCGTCCGCACCCTCGGGGCCGTGGCGCAGCTGGGTGCTGCGGGTGCGGCGCGCCTCAATCAGCCACGGTGTGACGGCGGCCAGCAGCGTCAGCTCACTTTCTTCGTTAGGCAATTGCGCGCCAGTAATCTGCAACGCGCCATCGCTGCCTTCCAGCACCAGCAGCACACGCCGCGCGCCCAGCAGCTCGGCCACCTCTTCGATCAGGAACTCATGCAGCGCGCCACTGCTGGCCTGCTCGTTCAGGCGCAGCCCGGTGTCGACCAGGCGCTCGACGCTTTCTTGCAGGTTGGCTGTGCCTTGCAGATGCGCCGTGTAGCGCTCACTCGGCAGCCCGGCCGCGCGGGCGTGCGCCACCCAGCCTTGCAGCAGATCGGCGTGCGACGTGGGCGCATGCAGCGCGCTGCGGCGCAGGCCTTCGTCGCCCAGCGCGGCCGTAGCCTGCACCAGCAGCGTGTAGGCGCTGTGCATCGCCGCCGCAGCTGCCTCAGCGCGCGCGTTGGCATGCAGCGCGCAGGCGTGTTGCCACCACACATGCGCGTGCGATTCGGCGCCGCCGCCGCTGCGGCCGTGCAGTGCCTGCAACTCCTGCACCGCCTGCGTGCTGTGGCGCAGCGCGGCGCGGGCCTGGCCGGCGCGCAGTTGCGCTTTCGTCAACAGGGCCAGTATCAATGGCCGCGCCCACGCCGGGCCGTCTTGCTGATAGTCGCGCCAACCTTCGCGCCACACCGCAGCCGCTTGCGCCGGGCTCATCCAGCGCGATCCGCGGGTACGCCAGAGCACCCTGGACAGATGTATCTGCGGGCCGGGGTCTTGCTGCTCGGCCGCAGCCATGGCCGCTTCGGCGCGCGCCACCAACTCATCAAAAGCTTGGCGCTGATTCAGCAGCGCATGCAGTGTGGCCACGATGCCATAAGGGTTGAGCAAAGACACCGGCCGCGCCTGCGCTTCACGCAGCGCCATCGACTGCTGCATTAAGCGCAGCGCACGTCGGCGCAGGCCGAGCTGGTTGTAGGTCAGCGCCAGGTTGTGCAGCGCACCGTTTTGCTGCTGCAGGTCACCCGCAGTCTGCGCCACGCGCATGGCCTGGTGCAGGCCGCGCACGCGCTGGGCCAGATCAGGGTCGCTGCTATAGAGGCTGTTGATGGCGCGGGCTTCGCCGCCACCGTCGCCGCTGGCGCGTGCCAGCGTGATGGCCTGCTGCATCAAGGCGCGGTGCTCGGGTGCGTCGGCGAGCGCCATGCGCGACTGCGCCAGCACACGCAGCGCCTGGCCTTGCAGCGCCTGGTTTTGCAGTTTCGCGTGGCCAGGTGCCTCGAAGTGGCGCGCGGCCTCAAGGGCCTGCGCTGCGCCCTCTGCGGGCTGGCGCACAAAGGTCGCGGTCGCCTGGCGCAACAAGGCCAGCGCGATGAGTTCACGCTGGCGGCTGCGCCGCGCTGCGGCCACGGCGGCAGCGGCGGTGGCAACTGCGACTTCGCTGCGCTCTTGGCGCGTCTGCACATGGGCCAGGCAGGCCAGCGCGTGGGCTTCATGCGCTGCGGACTTGGTGGCACCCGCCAGCGCCACCATCGCCTGCGCGTCGGCTTCGGCGTCGTTCAAGGCCAGCAGCGCCAGGTGGCTGTCGATGCGCAAGGCCAGCCCCTCAAGCCGCTGGCTTGGTGACAGGCCAGCTAGCGCCAGCGCCGCCGTGGCTGCCGCGATGGCCTGGACATGGCGCCCCGAGTGCGCGAGCTCGTGTGCGCTGTGCATGGCCTCGGCTTGGGGCCGTACTGGCAAGGGCAGGGGATGGGTAGCTGGGGCGGGGCGCGGAGCAGACATGAGCCGAGGCCTTTCAACGGGGTCGCGCA
>JANMMH010000404.1:0-11636 GCA_031373055.1 Rubrivivax sp.
GGCGCATCAACGACGGCATGGGCAAGTTCATCGCCGAGCAGACCATCAAGCAGATGATCGCGGCGGGCAGCTACATCAAAGGCGCCAAGGTCAACGTGCTCGGGCTAACGTTCAAAGAGAACTGCGGCGACCTGCGCAACAGCAAGGTCATCGACATCATCAACGAGCTCAAGACCTACGGCGTGGAGATCTTCGTCACCGACCCGCAGGCCGAAGCCGATGAGGCGATGCATGAATATGGTGTGAAGCTGATTCCCTTCGAGGAGCTACCCCGTGCCGATGCCATCGTGGCGGCGGTGGCGCATCGTGAATACCAGGCGCTGGGGGTTGATGACTTGTGCCGCAAGCTGGTGAAGGGTGGGGCGTTCATTGATGTGAAGGCGGGGTTTGACGCGGCGGCGATCAAGGGTGCTGGGTTGCGCTTGTGGCGGCTTTGACGGGCCCAAGCCCACTCGTCGTCCACCTCGTCTTCCGCTTTGACACCGGCGGCCTCGAGAACGGGGTCGTCAACCTCATCAACCACATGCCTGCCGTTGCCTACCGGCATGCGGTGATTGCGCTGACCGACATCGTCCCCGAATTTGCGCAGCGCGTTCGCCGCCCCGACGTCGAATTCGTCGGTTTGCACAAGCCGCCCGGCCATGGCGCCAAAGTCTTCAAGCAACTTGCGCAGGTGCTGCGCCGGCTTCGACCCGCCATCGTCCACACCCGCAACCTCGCGGCGCTGGAATGCCAGCTGCCGGCCTGGTGGACAGGGGTGCCCGTGCGTATCCACGGCGAACATGGCCGCGATGTCGACGACCCGCTGGGCGAAGTCAAACGCTACCAATGGATGCGCCGTGCCTACCGGCCGTTTGTGCATCACCACGTCGCCTTGTCGCGTGACTTGGCTAACTACCTTGGCAGCAAGGTTGGCGTGCCGCCATCACGCATCACACAAATCATCAACGGCGTCGACATCGAGCGCTTTTGCGCCGCGCCGACAGGCCGCACAGCACTGCAAGGCTCGCCGTTCAACGACGGCCAACTATTCATCGCTGGGACTGTCGGCCGCATGCAAACCGTGAAAGCGCAGCCGCTGCTGGCGCGCGCTTTTGTGCGTGCCCTTGAACTGGCGCCCCCGCTGCGCCAGTGCCTGCGCCTGGTCATGATCGGCGACGGCCCGCTGCGCGCCGAGGCCCAAGCGATCCTCGACGCCGCCGGTGTCGCCAACCTGGCCTGGCTGCCCGGCGAACGCGCCGATGTGCCAGATGTCATGCGCGCGCTGGATTGCTTCGTCTTGCCCTCCTTGGCCGAAGGCATCTCGAATACCATTCTTGAAGCCATGGCCACGGACTTGCCGGTGCTGGCCACCGATGTGGGTGGCAACAGTGAACTGGTGATAAAGGGGAAGACAGGCGACATGGTTCCGGCCGGCGACGTCGAGGCTTTGGCGAACGGCTTGGTGCGTATGGCGATGGATACGGACAGGGCACAGAAGTTGGGTCAGGCCGGCCGCGAACGGGCCGTGGCGCATTTCAGCCTGCCAGCCATGGTCAGCGCCTACCAGACCCTGTACGACCGCCTGCTTGCCAAGCCCGGACCCCACTTGATGAACACGACACGAAGCTAACGAACACCATGTGCGGAATCACCGGCCTCTTCGACACCCGCGGGCAAGCCCCCGTGAGCCACGCCGTGCTCAAGCGCATGAACGACGCGCAGTACCACCGTGGCCCCGACGAAGGCAGCTTGCACCTCGAGCCGGGCCTGGGTTTCGGCCACCGCCGTTTGTCCATCATCGACATCGCCACCGGCCAGCAGCCGCTCTTCAACGAAGACGGCTCGGTGGTGGTCATCTTCAACGGCGAGATCTACAACTACCAAGAGCTCATCCCCGAGTTGCAGGCCGCCGGCCACAGGTTTCGCACCAAGAGCGACACCGAAGTCATCGTGCATGCCTGGGAGCAGTGGGGCGAGGCCTGCGTCGAGCGCTTTCGCGGCATGTTCGCCTTCTCGCTGTGGGACCGCAACAAACAGCAGCTATTCATGGCGCGCGATCGCATGGGCGTCAAGCCGTTTTTCTACGCGCTGCTGGACGACGGCACCTTGCTCTTTGGCAGCGAGTTGAAGTCGCTCTTGGCGTATGACGACGGCAAGGGCGGTGGCCTCAAGCGCGACATCGACCCGCAGGCCGTCGAAGAATATTTCGCGCTGGGGTATGTCGCCGAGCCACGCACGATCTTTCGCCAGGCGCGCAAGCTGCCGCCGGCGCATACCCTGCTCATCCAACGCGGGCAGCCTGTGGGCGAGCCCACAGAATTCTGGGACGTGCACTTCACCCTGGGCAACCCCAGCAAGCTGGAAGACGCTTGTGCTGAACTTCAGCAGCGGCTCAAAGAGTCGGTGAAGTTGCGCCTGATCTCTGAAGTGCCGCTCGGCGCTTTCCTCTCCGGCGGTGTCGATTCCAGCGCTGTGGTCGCCACGATGGCGGGCATCTCGGCCGAGCCCGTGCACACGTGCTCCATCGCCTTTGACGACCCCAAGTTCAACGAGAGCGCCTTCGCCCAGATCGTGGCCGACCGCTACCAGACCGACCATCGCGTCGAGACCGTCAAGAGCGACGACTTCGACCTCATCGACACCTTGGCGCTGCTCTACGACGAGCCCTACGCTGACAGCTCGGCCATCCCCACCTACCGCGTGTGCCAATTGGCGCGTAAGCACGTCACCGTCGCGCTTTCGGGTGACGGTGGTGACGAGACCTTCGGCGGCTACCGCCGCTACCGCCTGCACTTGATGGAAGAGCGCATGCGCGCGGCCTTGCCTGCGGCGCTTCGCCAGCCGCTCTTCAGCTTCCTCGGCCGCGTCTATCCAAAGGCCGATTGGGCACCACGTGTCTTCCGCGCCAAGACCACCTTCGAGGGCATGGCGCGCAGCGCGGTGCAGGCTTACTTCCATTCGGTCTCCATCCTGCGCAGCCCCATGCGCGATGCGCTCTTCAGCGCCAAGCTCAAGGGTGAACTCGCCGGCTACGACGCGCACGAAGTCTTCGACTTCCACGCCGCGCGTGCCGAGACCGACGACCCGCTGGCCCTGATCCAGTACCTGGACATGAAGACCTACCTAGTGGGCGACATCAACACCAAGGTCGACCGCGCCAGCATGGCGCATAGCCTGGAAGTGCGCGAGCCGTTGATGGACCACAAGCTCATCGAGTGGCTGGCCACGCTGCCCAGCTCAATGAAAGTGCGCGGCCAGGAAGGTAAGTTCTTGCTGAAGAAGGCGATGGAGCCGCTGCTGCCCGATGAGGTGCTGTACCGCCCGAAGATGGGCTTCAGCGTGCCACTGGCGCGCTGGTTTCGTGGGCCACTGAAAGCACGGGTGCGTGACGCCGTGCTGGGTGAACGCCTGGCCAGCACCGGCTGGTTCAACCGGCCCTACCTGCAACACCTGGTCGACGCGCATCAAAGTGGCGCCAGTGACTACAGCTCACCGCTGTGGACGTTGATGATGTTCGAGGCTTTCTTGCGCAAGGTGGTCGACGGCGCGCCGCAAGTCCAAGCGCCCGCGCAATCCGAGGCGGTGGCGCTGGCATGAGTTTGCGCGTGCTTCACGTGTTAGACCACTCGATCCCGCTGCACAGCGGCTACACATTCCGCACGCTCGCGCTGCTGCGCGAGCAGCGCCGCCTGGGCTGGCAGACCTTCCATGTCACCAGCCCCAAACACTTGGGCGCGAGTGGGCTTGAAGAGTCGGTCGACGGTTGGGACTTTCACCGCACACCCAGCGCCACGGGCACCAGCAGCATCCCCGGCGTGGACGAGTGGATGCTGATGCGCCAGCTTGAACGCCGCCTGCACGAATTGGTGGCGAAGGTCAAACCCAACATCCTGCACGCGCACTCGCCCGTGCTCAATGCCATGCCGGCCTTGCGTGTCGGCAAGCGCCTGGGGATCCCCGTGGTCTACGAAGTGCGCGCATTCTGGGAAGACGCGGCGGTGGACCACGGCAGCACGCAGGAAGGCAGCTTGCGCTACCGCTTGACGCATTGGCTCGAGTCCCGCGCACTGCGCCAGGCCAACCATGTCTTCACCATCTGCGAGGGCTTGCGCAGCGACATCGTGGCGCGCGGCATCGCGCCGGAGAAGGTCACCGTGATCCCCAATGCGGTCGACATCGAAGCCTTCGAGCCCGGCGGCGTGGCGGATGCGGAACTCAAGCAACAACTCGGCCTGACTGGCGCCACCGTGATCGGGTTCATCGGCAGCTTCTACGCCTACGAAGGGTTGGACCTGCTGCTCGACGCCCTGCCCGCGCTACTGCAGCGCCGGAGCGAAGTGCGCCTGTTGCTGGTCGGCGGCGGGCCGCAAGAAGCGGCGCTGAAGGCCCAGGCGCAGCGCCTGGGCTTGACCGACCGCATCGTCTTCACCGGCCGCGTTCCCCACGCACAAGTGCAGCGTTATTACGATCTGATCGACGTACTGGCCTACCCGCGCCACTCGATGCGCCTGACCGAGCTGGTGACGCCGCTCAAGCCGCTTGAAGCCATGGCGCAGGGGCGGTTGCTGGTAGCCAGCGATGTTGGCGGGCACAAGGAATTGATCCGGCATGGGGAGACGGGTTGGTTGTTCAAGGCCGGCAGTACCCAGGCCTTGACCGAGGCCGTTGATCAGTTGCTGGGATGCAGGGAGCGCTGGGCAGACATGCGGCGCTGCGGACGCGAGTTCGTTGAGCGCCACCGCAATTGGGCTGCATCCGTCGCATGCTATCGGCATGCCTTCGAGCACCTTACCGGGGGCTCCTTCTGATGACGTCCATGCGTGGTTTACGTTTAACCATAGTCGGACCCTTGCCACCGCCTGCGGGCGGCATGGCCAACCAGACCCGCCAGTTGGCCGAATTGCTCGGCGACGCAGGCGCCGAGGTGCACGTCGTTCAAACCAACGCTCCCTATTGGCCGGCCTGGGTTTCCAGGATTCCGGTGCTCCGAGCCGTGTTCAGGCTCGTTCCTTATCTCGCACGGCTGTGGCTTGCTTGTGGCCGCAGTCAGCTGGTGCATGTGATGGCCAACTCGGGGTGGTCGTGGCACCTGTTTGCGGCGCCAGCGATCCGCATCGCCAGCTGGCGTGGTGTGCCGGTGGTGGTGAATTACCGCGGTGGCGAGGCCGCCACCTTCCTGCAGCGCTCGATCCGAAGCGTGCGGCCGGCGCTGGCACTTGCGGCCGTGATTGCGGTGCCGTCAGGGTTCCTGCGCAAAGTCTTCGGCGACCATGGCATCGCGACTGAGGTCGTTCCCAATGTGGTTGATCTCGACCGCTTTCGCCCCTCGGCAGGCAGCCGTGCTGCGGCTGCGCACCTGGTAGTCACGCGCAACCTCGAGGCCATTTACGACAACGCCACGGCCATTCACGCGCTGCAGCGGGTGCGTCGAACTCGGCACGAAGCCAGGTTGACCATTGCCGGAACCGGCCCCGAAGAGCCGGCGTTGCGAGCCTTGGCGCATGAGCTCGGGGTTGCCGACGCCGTGCACTTCGCGGGGCGTATGGACCGCGACGCGGTGGCCGCGCTCTACCGCGATGCTGACATCGCTCTGAATCCCAGCACGGTCGACAACACGCCAAACTCCGTGCTCGAGGCGCTGGCCAGCGGTATTCCGGTGGTCAGCACCGATGTCGGTGGTGTGCCTTACATCGTGGAAGATGGCACGACGGGGCTGCTGGTGCGCCCGCGAGACCCCGACGCGATGGCCGATGCGGTGTTGCATCTGTTGAACCATCCCATGGAGGCGACCCGCATCAGCGCCGCAGGCTTGGCAAGCGTCGGCCAGTACACATGGGCTCACGTGTGCCCGGTGCTCACCGACCTCTATGCACGGGCAATGCTTGCACCTGCGCCGCGCCGGGCGACAGCACTATGAAGCACACGGCGGTCACAGGCTCGATTGTTTGGCGCCCCATCCACGATGACCTGAGCGCGGACTTGCCGCACAAATGCCATGCGTGACCTTCTTGTCGCCGCGATCCTGTTCGGGTCATTGCCCTTCGTCCTGAAGCGCCCGTTTCTGGGCATTCTGATGCTCGCCGGCCTGGGCTATTTGAATCCCCACCGGCTGTGCTACGGCTTCATCTACAGCTTCCCCGTGGTTCAGCTCATGGTCGTCTTCACGCTGGTGGGCATGCTGATGTCCAAGGAAGCCAAGCGAATGATCTGGAGTCGTGAAATTGCGCTACTTGCGATTTTCGTGGCTTGGATGGGCATCACGACGACGCAAGCCTTTTACGGCGCCTTAGCGTTTGACCAGTACATCAAGGTGATCAAGATCCAGATCCTGACGGTGATGACGCTGCTGATGCTGACGACACCACAGCGCGTTCACTTCTTCATCTGGGTGGTGGTGATGTCGCTGTCGTTCTACGGGGTCAAAGGTGGGATCTTCACGATCTTGAACGGCGGCGCGTACAGGGTGCAAGGCCCCACCGGAACCTTCATTGATGGCAACAACGAACTCGCGCTGGCCCTGGTGATGACGATTCCGCTGATCCGCTATCTGCAACTGACCGAGACGCGCAAGAAGGTCAAGACCTTTCTCGTGGTGGTCATGGTGCTGACCATCATCGCTGCGTTTGGCAGCCAGTCTCGCGGCGCCCTGGTGGCGTTGATCGTGACGGGCGCGATTTTCTGGATGAAGAGCCGCAACAAGATCCCGACGGCCATTTACATAGGTGTCGCTGCGGGCATCGCGCTCAGCATCATGCCGCCCGAGTGGTTCGCGCGCATGAGCACCATCCAGACGCACGAGCAGGACCTGTCGGCGATTGGCCGCACCAACGCTTGGTGGACCGCCTTCAACATCGCCAACGCCCGGATCGTGGGCGGCGGGTTCGAAACCTGGGGTTGGGCCGTGTTCCAGATGTACGCCCCTGACCCAGACAATGTGCGCGATGTCCACAGCGTGTACTTTGAAATCTTGGGCGAGCATGGCTGGATCGGGCTGTTCATGTTCCTGACCCTGCTGGGCATGACCTGGCGAACGGGAAGTGCAGTGATTCGATTCGGCAAGAAGAACCCCGAAGCCCTGTGGGCGCGCGACCTCGCGTCGATGATTCAGGTGAGCATGGTGGGCTACCTGTCGGCTGGCGCCTTTCTGGGCTTGGGTTACTTCGACTACATCTACCACCTGATCGCAGTCATGGTGGTGCTGCACGCGCTCGTCGTGGCGCCAAGCAGGGTCCTGGCTCCCAAGGGCAGCCAGGAGTTGTCTGTACCCGGGTCCTGGTCGTTCACGATGGCTTTTCGCCGACTCTGAGCGCCAGGGTGCATGCGTTCGGGGACAAAGCATTCGGCTGTGAATGCGCGTGCGCGTGCCGATGAAGCGATGACATCCTCGACCCCTGCCGGCCCCATGACTTCTGCGAATCCAGAGACTGCATCTGCGCCAACAGCAGGAAAGCACAGACCGTCGCGACCTGGGCGCGGGCTGGCGGTTGCAGCGGTCTTGCTTGCGGTCATCGAGTTATGGCTGCACTCTGACAGTTTTCTCCTGAGGTACCGATCGGTGTTCGCCGCTGGCCGCGCATGGGACAAACTGGCCTACGTGCAGCGCCACTGCCCGCAAGTGTTGATTCTTGGCAATAGCCGCGCCGACAATGGTTTTGATCCACGAACCGTGGTCAGTGCCTTGGGCGGCACAACGCAGCTAACGGCTTTTAACCTTGGCGTTCCCGGAGCCGACGCCGGCGTCATGCGGGGTGTCGTTGATCGCTTGAGTGACTCGGGGTGCCTAAGCGCTGACGGCGTTCGACTTGCCGTGATTTCGCTTGATGAGGCCATGGTTCAGCCTGTTGACACGCTGGGCCAGACGGTCTTCTTCGGGAACATCCGCGAGATGTGGCGTGACCAGCAATACCACGACGCGTTTCGCGCGAGCTTTCGGCTTTATGGCTTCTCCGCCAACTTCAGCCAGTTGCGCGAACCTGCGACGCTGCAACGATTTGTCAGGGCCACGTTGGGCGACGTGGATGCTGTCGGCGGCGGCCCAGCCGCCCACCTCGGTTACCGCGCTGGCACGGGGCAGTTGCAGGATGCCCAGGCCGCGATGCGGCAGGCAGCGGGAAGCCTGGCGCCGCCACATCCAGCCAACGTCGCTCATCTCTGGCGAATCATCGACCAGTTGTCTTCGCGGGCCGTGATGGTCGCGGTCGTGTTTCCTCCTCTGCTCAATCGCGATGTCTTGTACCTTGCGCCGAGCTCGGCACAGAGTGCCCCCTACCTACAGATTGCCAGCGAGCTGGGTCAGCGGGGTATCCCCTTGATCAGTCTTGACATCGGGCCGCCGCGCGATCCAGGCGAATTCGTAAACGCCGGGCACTTGAATGACAAGGGTGCGCAGCGTTACAGCGCCTTGTTGGGGCAGGCCCTGCAGCGGGTCTGGGACGAGCGCAGCACGATGGCCGCAGGTCAACGCAAACCGGCAGGCTCGCCTTGATCTTCACCAGCTTCAACTTCATGGTCTTCCTGTGCGTCACGCTGCTGCTGTACGGCGTGGCCAGAACGCCGCGAGAGCGTGCCGGCGTGATGCTGGCAGCCAGCCTGATCTTCTATGCATCCTGGAAGCCGGCCTACCTCGTGCTGTTGCTCGGTTCACTGAGCGTCAACTACCTCATGTATCTGCGGCTGATGGAGACGCGCTCACGCGCCCTGCTGGTCGCAGCCGTGGGAGCCAACCTGGTGTTCCTAGGTATTGCCAAGTACCTTGCCTTTGCAACGAGCTCGATGTTTGCCTTGGCCTCGTTGTGGGGCGCATCTACGCCGGACCAAGCTCCGGCGTGGATGCGCTGGGCCTTGCCACTAGGCATCAGCTTCTACACCTTTCACATGCTCAGCGCGATGTTCGACGTCTATCGCGGCACCTGGGCCAAGCATGTCTCGTTCGATCGCTGGTGCCTGTACGTCACCTTCTTTCCACACCTCATCGCCGGCCCGATCCTCAGACCCGGGCAACTGATTGACCAACTTGGTGAACTCGCCCCGCTGCGCGCTGACAGCTTTCGGCTCGGCGGCACGATCTTCGTGGCCGGTCTGCTCAAAAAGACGCTGTTGGCCGACAACTTGGCGTCAATAGCTGATGCCGCTTTCGGGAGCCCCTTCGCACTCGACCTGGTGAGCGCATGGGTCGGTGTCCTGGCCTTTGCGTTTCAGATCTATTTCGACTTTTCCGGCTACAGCGAGATGGCGATCGGCCTGGCACTGCTGTTCGGTGTGGCGCTGCCGCGAAACTTTCTGTATCCGTACATCAGCCGCAACCCGACAGAGTTCTGGCGCCGCTGGCACGTCACCCTGTCGCAGTGGCTGCGTGATTACCTGTACATCGCGCTGGGCGGCAACCGAGGTTCGTCGATTCGGACCTACCTGAACCTGTTGACGACGATGCTGTTGGGTGGCCTGTGGCATGGGGCGAACTGGACCTTCGTCATTTGGGGCGGGCTGCACGGCCTGTATCTCATCGGGCACCGTCTACTCAGTCAGGCGTTTGTCCGCTGCGGCGTTGTGCCGGGCTCGCCGACCAGCCGCACGCTGTCGCTGGCAGGGATTCCGCTGACCTTTGCTCTTGTGTTGGTGACCTGGGTCTTCTTTCGCGCCTCTGGGTTTCGCGACGCGTGGGCGATCCTTTCGGCGATGTTCGGCATGCCAGCGACTCCGGGGTCGGCGGTCAACTTCAGGCTCTACGAACTCGCCATCGTCGGCACCGCAGGCGCCATCGCGTGCCTGGAGCCCGCGATCGTTGCTCGCTTCGAGCGCCATGGCATCCTTGCATGGTGGCGTGTGCCTTTCGTGCTCCGGGGCGCGGCTTATGCCACTCTGGTGATGGTCGTCGTGGCTTTCGGGGGCCCGACGCAGAAGTTCATCTACTTCGATTTTTAGTGCGAGCAGTGAGCATGCGAACGCCAAGGGCTTGGGCAGCACATGCGGTATACCGCCTTCAGGAGCGTGCCATTGCGCGTCCGACCTTCGGCTACCTCGGTGCGCTCGAGAAGAGCCAGTGGCTAGACCGCGCGGGCATCGAGCAGCTGCAACTCGAGAAGCTACAGGCCTTGTTGGGACTCGCCCATACGTACTGCCCATGGCATCGCGATCGCATCGATGCTGCGGCCTTGAGCCGGGGCGGCCTGTCGGGGCTGCACGACTTGCGTCGACTGCCGACCATGTCCAAGCAGGAGGCCGCCGCGAACCGCGAGGCTATCGTCTGGACCAAGGTCCCCGGCGGCGCGCATCGCTACAACACCGGGGGCTCCAGCGGCCAACCCTTGATCTTCCACTTTGGCCGCTGGCGCCAGGCTTCCGACGCGGCCGGGCGCATGAGGGCGCGCCGCTGGTGGGGCGTGGAGCCCGGCGATCCCGAGGTCTACCTCTGGGGCGCGCCCGTCGAGCTGAATAAGACCGATTGGGTGAAGACGGTGCGCGACCGGCTCATCAACCAACTCGTGCTCAACGCCTTCGCGATGTCGCCCACACGGATGGACGCCTACCTCGATTCGATGCAGGCATTTTCGCCGCGCTGCGTCTATGGGTATGCGAGTTCCATGACGCTGCTTGCCGCACATGCGCGTGAGCGCGGGCGCCAACTTCGGCTGCCGCAGCTCAGGGTCATTTGCACGACCGGCGAACCCCTCTTCGACCACCAACGCGCGCTCATCGGGGAGGTCTTCGGTGTGCCCGTGGCCAATGAGTTTGGCAGCCGCGACATGGGTTTCACCGCCCACGAGGCGCCTGGTGGGCAGATGCTGTTGATGAGCGAAAGTATCCTGCTGGAGGTGCTCGACCCACAAGGCAAGCCGGTCGCGCCTGGGCAACTCGGCGAAGCGGTGATGACGGGGCTGTGCTCGGACGCGCAGCCCTTCATCCGCTACCGCACGGGCGACATGGTGCGCCTGAGCGACGAGACCGAACGCAGCGGACGCGGCTTGCATGTGATCGCCGAAGTTGTCGGCCGCCAAACCGACTTCCTCGTGCGCGCCGACGGCACGATCATGCACGCACTGGCCGGCATCTACGTCTTGCGCGGTGTCGACGGTGTTGGCGAGTTCAAGCTCATCCAGCATTCCCTGCACGACATCGAAGTTCTGCTGGTGACCGGCCCGCGCTGGCGCCCTGAGTGCGCTTTGGCCATTGAGGCCGGTCTGCAGCAACGTCTGGGTCACGATGTGCGGGTGAGCTTGCGACGGGTACAAGACATCCCACCCGAGGCGTCGGGCAAACATCGCTACGTGGTCAGCCATGTCCCGCTTGCCGGCGAGTTGGCGCGCGCCGCAGCGGCCCCTTGATCGACCCACCCACCTCATGAACCTGATCGACATCGCTCGACTGCCGCTGCGCTACAAGCCGTGGCGCCCACGACATCTGGAGCTGGTGTGGCACAGCGTGCGGGGCACTGCCAGCGAGGCCAGAAGTCACGCGCTGCATCTCGCGGGCGCCATCGACTGGCTGTGCAGGGCACAGGACGTTCGCGACGGCTGCCACGACGCGGGTGGCGTGTTGGCAGGCTGGAGTTTCGAGGACGGCTGGCTGCCCAGTTACCCCGAGACCACCGGCTACATCATCGAAACCATGATGGCCGCTGCCGCCGCACTGCGGCGCCCTGAACTGGTCGATCGTGC
>JANMMH010000518.1:0-15952 GCA_031373055.1 Rubrivivax sp.
GTCGCGGCCCAGGTCGTCGGTGCCCATGAGGTGTGCGCGGCTCGGGCCGGCCAGTGTCGACTTGAAGTCGACCTCGTTGACGCCGACCTTGTAGACCAGTGGGCCCAGCAGCACGGCCAGTACCAAGAAGCCCAGCAGCCACAGACTATAGAAGGCCAGGCGGTGACGCTTGAAGCGGCGCCAGGCTTCCTGCCAGGGTGAGATGCTGGCCGTGGCCTTGCTAAGGGGCGCCGACGGGCCGGCCCCGAGCGCACTGCCGCCGGACACGCGCTGCGCGGCAGCACCGTCCGGATCGGAAACGATGTCAGCGATAGCTGATGCGGGGGTCGAGCCAGCCATAGAGGATGTCAGCGATGAGGTTGAAGAGGATCACCAGGCAGCTCAAGACAAAAGTGACGGCCATGATCACCGGTGTGTCATTGCGCAGGATGGCGTCGATGAGCAAGCTGCCGATGCCGGGGATGCGAAAGATCTGCTCGGTGACGATGGCGCCGCCGAACACCGCCGGCAGCTGCAGCGCCACCAGCGTGACCACTGGGATCATGGCGTTGCGCACCACATGCTTGGTGACGACGTCACGTTCCTGCAAGCCTTTGCTGCGCGCCGTGGTGACGTAGTCCAGGCGGATCACGTCGAGCACCGAGGAGCGCACGTAGCGCATCGTGCCCGCAGCCTGGAACAGCCCCAGCACCGTGATCGGCATGATCGACTGCTTGAAGTGGTCCCAGAAGAACTGCCAGCCGGTCGAGGCGATGTCGCTGCGGTAGACAAACGGAAACCAGCCCAGGTAGATGCTGAAGAAGAGGATGAAGACGATGCCGGTGAAAAACGTCGGCAGCGAAAAGCCCACGAAAGCGATGGTGCTGGCGATGCGGTCGAACCAGGAGTAGGGCTTCACGGCCGCCAGCACGCCCACCGGCAGCGCCACCATGATGGCCAGCAGCTGCGACAAGCCGATCACGACGATGGTGGTGGGCAGGCGTTGCAGGATCAGCTGGTCGACGTTGATGCGGCTCTGGAAGCTGAAGCCCCAGTCGCCCTTGAGCATGCTCACCAGCCAGTGCAGGTAGCGCTGCCACACCGGGTCGTCCAGGCCGAATTGCGCACGCAGTTGCATGCGTACCTCAGCCGGCACATTCGGGTTGGTGGCCAGCTCCTCAAACGGGTCGCCAGGCGCCAGCGCCAGCACCGTGAAGAGCACAACGCTGATGCCCAGCAGGCTGGGTATGGCGATCAGCAGGCGGCGGAGGAAGTAGTTCAGCAAGTGCGATGACTCAAAAGATTCAAAAGGCAGCCGTGCAGAGTCTGATCAAGCGGCCGCGGCACGCGCCGCGTTCCTCAAGCGGCCGCCGCGGATCCGGCTTTGCCGGGCCGCCAGCGGCGCCCCCTTGAGGGGGAAGCGCCGCAGGCGCTCCGGGGGTGGGTCAAGCTTCCCGGGACCAATAGCTCATGAAGGCCGTGAGGTTGTCCCAGGCCGAGATGGGCGCCGTGAGCTTGTTCACCGTGCCCACGGGCCGTGGCCGCGCAAAGAGCGGAACGACGTGGCCACCGCTCACCACCAGGTCGTTCATCTTGATGAACAGCGCCGCGCGCTTGACGGCGTCGAGCTCGACTTGCGCGGCTTTGTGCGCCTCGTCGTACTCGGGGTGCGTCCAGCGCGACAGATTGCGGCTGGCCCACTTGTTGGCCTTCTGCGAAAGCTCCCAAGTGGTGAACTGCTCCATGAAGGTCTGCGGGTCGGGCTGCGTCATGGTCGTGGTGAACATTTGAATGTCCGACCAGAACTTTTGGTACGTGTCCGGGTTGGCAAAGTCGCTACCAAAGAACACCGAGGCCACGACGCTCTTGAGCTCCAGGTCGATGCCGACTTTGGTGCAGGCGTCTTTGATGATGGCCTGGCACTTCTGGCGCGGGCCGCTCACGGAGGTCTGGTAGACGAACTTGAGCTTGACATTGCCTTTGGCACGAATGCCGTCGGCGCCTTTGCGCCAGCCTGCGGCGTCCAGGATCTGTTGCGCTTTGTCCGGGTTGAATTCGTACTTCATCGCAGCGCTGCGAAAGCGCGGCGGATTGTTGAGGAAGTTGGCGGTGGTGATGGCACCACGACCGTAGATCACCTCGGCAATGCTCTTGCGGTCGATGAGCAGACTCATCGCGTCGCGCACGGCCTTGTCGCTGAAGGCTGGGTGCTTGCTCTTGACGCTGCCGCGTTCGCCGTCAACCTCATTCCACGGGTCGGTGGGGTTGAGGATCACGAACTCGATGTCGCTGCCGACATAGAAGTTCATCTTGCCTTTGCCCGCACCTTCAAGTTGCTTGAGGATGACGTCCTCGACGGCCAGGTTCCAGCCCACGTCGTACTCGGCGGTTTGCAGCACGGCGCGCGCGGCACTCGTAGCGTCGCCGCCGCCCTTGATCTCCAGCGTGTCGAAGAAGGGCTGGTTGGGGACGTGGTACTCCATGTTCGCCGCCGCACGCAGAATGTCGCCCGGCTTGAAGTCGACGACCTTGTAAGGGCCCGTGCCGACCGCTTTGAGGTTGGCCGGGTTGTCGCGCGACTTGGCGCCCATGAAGGGCTCGAACACATGCTTGGGCAGGATCAGGCCGACGCTGCCCACCAGCGGCTCGGCCCAGAACGGCGTGGCCTTGGCGAACTCGACACGCACCGTGTGCGAGTCGACCTTGATGACCTTGATCTCGCGGTAGGTGCTGACGGTGGTCATCGCCGCGGCCGGGTCGGCCGCGTAGGCGGCGGTGAAGACGACATCGTCGGCGCTGAAGTCGCGCCCGTCGTGCCACTTCACGCCGCGCTTGAGCTTCCAGGTCACGCTCTTGCCGTCGGCCGAGAGCCCGCCGTTGGCGCGCGTGGGCACTTCAGCGGCAAGGATAGGCACGAGGTTGCCCTCGGTGTCCCAGCTGGCCAGGGGCTCATAGAAAACGCGGCTGGCGTCCTGATCTTTGGTGCCGCCCGCGTAGTGCGGATTCAAGTGCACGGCGGCCTGCCAGTAAATGAGCTTGAGCGAGCCGCCGCCGCCACGCTTGGTGGGCTTGTAGGCCATGGCGGGGGTAGTCTGTGCGATGCCCTCGTGCATCAGGATCATCGACGCCATCGGCGCGGTGAGGCCCAGGCCCACCAGCTGTTGAATGAAGCTGCGCCGGGGCAGCTTGCCGGCGCGCACGTCTTCGACCAGGGCGCGCAGTTCACGTTCTTGCATGGTTCATCTCCGTTGAATCTGGTTGGGGCATCTCGCCGCGCCTGCATGCTAGCGACTGAAAAGCGGCTTGATATTCGGGTCGGCCCGGGTGGGGTGCGGGGTGGGGTGCAGCTTGGATATCGAGGTCGGTGATACTGGCCGACCATGACGACCCCAGGTTTCATCATCCATGGCCCCAAGAGGGCTTTGCGCCCCGTGGTGCTGGACTCGCCGCATTCGGGCTTTCATATGCCGGCCGACTTCGGCGCCGCACTTGGCGCCGATGATTTGCGTGAAGGGGAAGACTGCTTCATCGATCAGCTCTATCTGCCTGCAGCAGCAAAAGGCATGCCACTGCTGGCCGCACAGTTCCCGCGCACCTACCTCGACCCCAACCGCCACGCTGGTGACGTTGACCTCGAACTGCTGGCCGAACCTTGGCCCGATGCGTACGAGCCCAGTGGCAAGGCGGCCATTGGCAAGGCACTGATCTGGCGCACGCTGGACGACGGCCGCCCCATCTACGCGCGCAAGCTCACGGTGGCTGAAGTGCGTGGGCGCATCGAGCGCTATCACCGGCCCTATCACGAGGCCTTGCGTGAGCTGCTGGACCAAGCCCATCACGACTTCGGCGCGGTGTATCACCTCAACTGCCATTCGATGAACGCGGTGAGCGGCGCCATGGGCGAGGGCGGCGCCGGCATGGCACGCGCCGACTTCGTGCTGGGTGACCGCGACGGCAGCACCTGCGACAGCGCCTTCACCGACTTCGTGCGCCGCAGCCTGTTGGCGCACGGCTACGAGGTCAAGGTCAACGACCCCTTCAAAGGTGTGGAGCTGGTGCGTGCCTACGCGCACCCGGCGAGCGGGCGCCACAGCCTGCAACTTGAGATCAACAAGCGCCTGTACATGAACGAGGCCACGCGCGAGCCCATCGCGCACTTCCACGTCTTGCAGCAGCAACTGATGCAACTGCTGGACGACATCTGTCACCACTTTCCGCCACGTCATGCCTGAAGCTATCCCGATCGAATTGCAAGCCCCCGACATCACGCCCTGGCGGCACGGCAACACGGGGGTCGACTACGTGCATGTCTTCGACTCCGGCAAGCCCGGGCCGAACGTGATGGTGCAGGCGCTGACGCATGGCAACGAGATCTGCGGTGCCATCGCGCTGGTCAAGCTGCTGGGCGAGCCCATTCCCTTGCGCCAGGGCAAGCTCACGGTGGTCTTCGCCAACGTCGAAGCCTTTGCGCGCTTTGACACTGCCGCCCCTCACTTGTCGCGTTATGTCGATGAAGACCTGAACCGCGTCTGGGCCGACGAGGTCTTGCAAGGCCCGCGCGATTCCGCCGAGCTGCGCCGGGCGCGCCAGCTTGTTCCGTTCGCCGATGCCGCCGACTTCTTGCTCGACATCCACTCCATGCACGAAGCTTGCCGGCCATTGATGGTGTGCGGCACGGTGGACAAAAACGCGGCCTACGCGCGCGAGCTCGGTGTGCCCGCCGACTTGCTCATCGACACCGGCCACCCCGCCGGCCTGCGCCTCATCGACCGTGGTGGCTTTGGCGACGCCAAGAGCTCCAAGCGCGCGCTGCTCATCGAGTGCGGCCAGCACTGGGAGCGCGCGGCGGCTGATGTCGCCATCGACGCGCTGATGCGTTTCTTGGCGCTCACGGGTGCCGTTGACGCCGCATGGGCGCTGGCGCGCACGCCGCTCGCGCTTCCGGCCACGCAGCGCCTGGTGCGCGTGACCGAAGCGGTGGTCGCGCGCTCCAACGACTTTCACTTCCTGGTGCCGGTGGTGGGCTTGTCGGTGGTGGCCAAAGCCGGCACGCCGATCGCGCGTGACGGCGACCACACCTGGGTAGCGCCCTACGACGACACCGTGCTGGTGATGCCGGGCCTGACGCACCTGCGCGCCGGCAACACGCAAGTGCGCCTGGGGCGCTATGAAGCGGTGTGAGTGGCGGGGTGGCTCGGGTCGATGCCAAGGCGCAAGCACAAGCGCCGCGCCACGGCCTGCAAGGCCTTGTCGCCGGACGCCAGGCCCAGCGCCAGGCATTGGCGCGCGTACACCGGGTCGCTTTGCAGCTGCTCTACGTGCACGCGGTGCCCGTCGTGCGCCAACAGCCACTTCAGGTCGATGATCTCGAGCAGCTCAAGCACAGGCGTGGCGGACAAGGACATGGTGTTCATGGTGTGCAGGGTAGTGACCCAGGCCCTGTTAACGGCAGCTTTGCGACTGGGCTGACAGGGTTTGTTCGCGGCGACATGAATTAGTGGCGTTTGCCTGAAGATGACGATGACCCCATCACCCCCCTTGACCGCCTTGCCCGACCTGGGTCACCAACTCGCCGGCTCGGGCTACGCAGTGCTCGACGCCGACGACGTGCTGCGCCTAAGCAGCAACACCGCCGCGCAGATGCAGGCGTGGTTGCCGCTGTGGCACGAGCTGCCGCCCGACCATCACCTCAAAGACGGCGGCCGCTATCGGCGCCGGCGCCACAGCAGTTTTGTCATTGAAGGTGATCAGGTCCAGCTGGCACCGCACCGCGCGCATTGGCAAAGCGTCTCCTACAACGCCTTGCACGGCGGCATCGAACGCTGGTTCGAGCCCTTGCCTGACGCGCTGGTAGCCGACCCCGCATGGACACGCCTGCTGCGTGCTTTGGCTAGCACCGCCAGCGCGCTGCGCGGACCGCAGACCTGGTACCTTGAAGCGCACAGCTTTCGCATCGATACCGAAGGCGGCATCGGCCGGCCCACGCCCGAAGGCGCGCACCGCGACGGCGTGGACCTTGTCGCCGTCATGCTGATGGCGCGTGTGGGCATCAAAGGCGCCGAGACCCGCGTCTTTGACGCACGCGGCCCGCAAGGCGTGCGCTTCACCTTGACGCAGCCGTTTTCCACCTTGCTACTCGACGACGAGCGTGTGGTGCACGAAAGCACGCCCATCCAGCCGCTCGGCTCAGGCCAAGGCGCCTACCGCGACACCCTGGTGCTGACCTTGCGCCGGGGTGGTTTTCAAGACCCTTGAGCTGCGCGCAATGTCAACGCTTTATAAACGTTAGATTGCATTCTTTCCGTAAAACAAAGGAGACACCATGTCCGAAGACCTCGACAAGAAGAAGCCCACCGAATCTGAGGCCGACCGCAAAGCCCGCGAACGCATGGAAAAGCTGCTGGCCATGCCGGCAGCCATCGCCACGGGTTCAGCCATGCTCGGCGGCATGCGCATCGACTACAGCACCGACGTGGCCTTTCTGCCTGTCGCCGACGAAGGCCTGACGTCCACCGGCGAGCCGCAAGCCGCAGTGATGACCACGGCCTACTTGAAGACGGGCGTTGCAGCCGGCGCGCGCGCGGTGTGTTTCGCCTTCAACGGCGGCCCCGGCTCGGCCTCGATCTGGCTGCACCTCGGCGCGCTGGGGCCCAAGCGCGTGGTCGTGCCCGACGACGGCAGCATGCCGCGTGCGCCCTATGGCGTGAGCGACAACCCGCACAGCTGGTTCGAGCATTTCGACCTCGTCTTCATCGACCCGCCGCACACCGGCTGGTCGCTCACCGGCAGCGAAGCCGCGCGCAAGAAGATGCTGGGCGTCGACGGCGACGTCAACGCACTCGCCGAAGTCATGCGCGGCTGGCTCACGCGCCACAAGCGCTGGGGCTCGCCGCTGTACCTGGCCGGTGAAAGCTACGGCACCACACGTGGCGCCGCGCTCGCCGACAAGCTCGCCGAGATGGGCGCGCCGCTCACCGGCTTGATCCTGGTGTCGTGCGCGATGGACTTGCAAAGCATCGTGTTCGCGCCAGCAAATGACTTGCCCTACGCGCTCTTCATGCCGGCATTCGCCAACGTCGCGCAGTACCACGGCTTGCTCCAAGGCGCGCCGGCCGCATCACCTGCCGCTGCACGCGCGGCCGGTGAAGACTTCGCGAGCGACTATGTCGCGGCCCTGCACGCTGGCGCGCGCCTCACCGAGCGCGAACGCAGCCGCGTCGCCAAGCGCCTGAGTGAGCTCACGGGCCTGCCGCAAGCGCTGGTGGAAGAGAAGAACCTGCGCCTCAGCGACCAGACCTTCTTCTTCGAGGCCATGCGCAGCCAAGGAAAAATCGTCGGCCGGCTCGACGCCCGCGCCACCGGCCCCATGGCCGCCAGCCGCACACGCGGGTGGGAGTTTGACCCCGGCATCGAAGCCATCGCGGGCCCCTACACCGTGGCCGCACTCGACTACTTCAGCAACACGCTGGGCGTCACGCTGCAACAGCGTTTTGAAGTGCTCGCACTGGAAGTCAACAGCGGCTGGAACTGGATGCGCGGCGGCGAAGCGCGTGTCGACCGCATGGGCTACACCAGCACCAGCCCCGACCTCGCGCGCGCCATGCGCCGCAACACGCACCTGCGCGTGTTCGTCGCCAGCGGGCGCTATGACCTGGGCACGCCCTACAGCGCCAGCGATTGGTCACTTGCGCAGCTGGACGCGCCGGCCGAAGTGCTGGCGCGCATCGAGCATCACTACTACGACGCGGGGCACATGATGTACACGCGCCAAGCCGACCTGGCGCAGCTGAAGGCGGACTTGGGGGCGTGGGTGGGTTGACAGCGCTCTGCGCTGGTTGAGGCTTGCGTTGATGATGGACATCGACGCGAACCTCGTCAAAAGCCTCATCGCCGAGCAGTTCCCGCAGTGGCGGCGTTTGGCGGTGCGGCCTGTCGTGCGCCCCGGCTGGGGCAACCGCAGCTTTCGCGTTGGCCACAAGCTGCTGGTCCGCTTGCCCAGCGCCGCCGCGTACGCCCCGCAGGTTGATCGCGAGCAGCGCTGGTTGCCGTTTCTTCGCCAGCACCTGAGCTTCGCCATCCCCGAGCCGCTGGCGCGGGGAACGCCTGGCTGCGGGTACGCCTGGCCCTGGTCGGTGTACGGCTGGATTGCGGGCCAGGCCGTGGCCGACCACGCGCCGTCGAACGGGGCACGGTTTGCGATCGACCTTGCGCATGGCCTGACGCAACTTCAAGCGGCGCCTGCCGATGCCGGCCCCCAGCCCGGGCCTGACAACTTTCATCGCGGCGCGCCGCTATCGGTCTACGACGCGCAGCTTCGACAAGCGCTCGCCGCTTTGCACGGCAAGATCGATACGGCCCCAATGCAACGCGCATGGGACCGCGCTGCTGCCACTGTCTGGGAACGACCCGCCGTCTGGGTGCACGGCGACATTGCGCCGGGCAATCTGCTGCTACGGCGTGGCCGGCTTGCCGCGTTGATCGACTTCGGCCAGCTCTGCGTTGGTGACCCTGCGTGCGACCTGGCCATCGCTTGGACCACGCTGCACTCACCCCATCGCGAGGCGTTCAAACGTCAGCTTGCGACGGACGACAACACCTGGCAACGCGGCCGCGCCTGGGCACTGTGGAAGGCCGCCATCGTCGCTGCCGGCCTGGCTGGCGCAGACGCTAAAGAGGTTGCGGCGTCGAGGCGGACCTTGCACGACGTCCTCGATGAGCTTGCGTGCGACAAGGGCTGAGCGAGCGCTTGGCGCGTGCCGCACTGAAGCACTGCGTCTGGCCGCGACCGGTGAAAGGTGGAGGCAGGATGTTTTCTAACGCTCAAGAGGCATGCACACTGGCCACCGCTTCGCTGCCATAGTCCGCACGCGCCAGGTAGGCCAACACTTTGGCCGCCGCCTTGGCCGGGCTGTCGAGCTGGCCGGCGTCGAACATGCCGGCAAAGAGCTTGCGTTCAGGAAAGCGCAGTGGGTCGGCATCGCGCAGCTGCACCTGCATGTCGGTGTCGATCACGCCGGGTGCGAGTGACACCACCCGTGCGCCGTTAGCACACGCTGCCTCTTCCAGGGCCAGCGCTCGCGCCAGGTTGTCCATGCCGGCCTTGGCCGCGCAGTACGAGCTGCTGCCGGCCATGCCGCGGCGGCCCAGGCCCGAGGAGATGAGCAGAACCTTGCGCGGCACAATCCATGTCGCCGTGGCGCGCAGGAAGGCGGCGGTCAAGAGCAACGGCGCTTCCAGGCCCACGCGGATGGCGTTGGCCAGCTCGGCGAAGTCGCCCTGCGCCAGTGGGCCCGGGGTGGCCACCACGCCGGCGTTGTTGATCAGGTTGATGGCCGATACATGTTGTTGATCAAGCGCAAGGATCCAGGCTAACAACTCAAGCACCGTGACACCCGGGTCACCCAGGTTGTGGTCGGTCCACTGCGTGACCGATGGTGGCAGCTGGTCGCTGTGCCGGCGCGCAATGGTGAGGACCTTGTGGCCTTCACCGGCGAGTTGCAAGGCCATGGCCAGGCCCAGGCCGCGTGAGGCGCCGGTGATGATGGTGACGGGGGTGGTGGTCATGGTGGGGCTTTCGGGGGTCGGCTTACTAGGCGCTTCTAGGGCGCCAGACGGGTTCGGCGGTCGCCGGCTGCAACGTGGCCGCAGCGGTCCATTTTGGCTTCGCTGCAAGTCGTGAACGCCGGCGTGCGTATGGGCCCCCGTTGATGGGCAGGCTGCTAGGTATGGCCCTGGACGGCCAGCTGTCGAGCAAGGTGTTCGACCCGCGCGGCCGCCGTGTCCATCTTCATTGATGCCATCTGGCCTGGGAAGGGTGCGCCCGAACGCAGCAGCTGGGTGATGTCGGCGGCCGCTGCGGGTCGCGCGAAGTAGTACCCCTGCATCATGGTGCAGCCCAGGCGGGCCAGGATGGCGGCCTGCGCTGCGGTCTCGACACCTTCGGCGACGGTTTCAAGATTCAGGCTATGGCCCAGCGAGATGACCGCCTTGGCGATGGCCGCATGGTCGCGGCTATCGACCAGGTGGCGGACGAACGACTGATCAACCTTGAGCTGGCTGATCGGGAAGCGCTGCAGATAGCTCAGCGACGAATAGCCCGTACCGAAATCGTCGATCGCCAGGTGCACCCCGAGCTTGCGCAAGGCATGCAGGATTGGCAGGGCCACCTCGACGTCTTGCATCAGCATGCTCTCGGTGACTTCGATCACCAGGCTGGCGGGCGGCAGCCGCCAGCGCTCCAGCTCGGCGCCGATCTGCCGCGCGAGCATAGGCCTGTGAAAACTCGGGCTCGCCAGGTTGATGGCCATCGAGATCTCGGAGCGGCCAGCCTCGCGCCACAGCGCTAGTTGCTGGCAGGCTGCGCTCAACACCCAGTCGCCGACGGCGACGATCAACCCGGCCTCCTCGGCCACCGGAATGAACCTGCCCGGCGCAACCAGGCCCCATTCGGGATGCTGCCAACGAATCAAGGCCTCGACGCCGGTGATGGCCCCACTTCGCGTGTCGACCTTGGGCTGGTAGTGCAGTACGAACTGATTGCGTTCGATCGCGCGGCGCAGGTCCTTCTCGATCTTCAGCTTCTCGAACGCCGCCGCGTGCAACTCACCGGTGAAGAACTGGAACGTGTTCTTGCCTTTGCGCTTGGCTTCGTACATCGCCGCGTCAGCATGGCGCAGCAGGTGGTCGACGCTGCTGCCGTCGTCGGGGTAGACGGCAATGCCGATGCTGGCGGTGACGAAGAGCTCGTTGCCGCCGACCATGATCGGTTCAGCGATGCGTTGCGTGATGCGCTGCGCCACGCGGGCCGCGTCGCTATGCTGCCGCAGGTTGGACAGCAGCACGGTGAACTCGTCGCCGCCCTGGCGAGCGACCAAGCGCACCTCGGCCGGGCTGACCCCGTCGAGGTTGTCGATCCAGTCCGAATCGTGACCGACCAGATCTTCGCCGCGCACACATTCGCTGATGCGATCAGCGGCCTCGCGCAGCAGCTCGTCACCCACGCCGTGGCCCAAGGTGTCGTTGATGCGCTTGAAGCGGTCGAGGTCGACGAACATCACCGCCAGCGGCACCTTGGAGCGTTGGGCACGCTCGATCGCCAGCCGGACATGCTCCTTGAAATGACGTCGATTGGGCAGCTGCGTCAGCGGATCGAATAGCGCCAGCTTGCGGATCTGATCCTCCGCCTGCTTGCGCTCGGTGATGTCCTGCACCGAACCGAACAGCCGAGTGACGCGGCCGGACGCGTCGACCTCCGAACCGCCCTGATGAACGACGATGCAGGTGCCGCCTTGTGGGTGGGCGATGCGGTGTTCGACAGCGAAGCGCCGCGGCGCCGAACGCAGGAGCGCGAATTCGGCGCGCACTTGGTTGCGTTCCTGGGACGCGATGGCACCGAGGAAGCGCCGCCAACTCGCGCGGCCGCTGGCTTCAATGCCGAGCACGCGGTACATCTCCTCGGACCAGTACGGACGCGGCTGGTCCAAGGACCAGCTCCAGTTGCCCAGCCGGGCAAGTCGTTGCGCTTCGGCCAGGCTGCGCTGGCTACGGTTGAGCTGCTCGACCTTTTCCTCCAGGCCCAGGCGTTGGCGGGTCGAATCGTCGCGATATCGATCCAGGCTGCCGCTCATGCGTTGCAGCGACGCGAGCAGGTTGTCGATGTCGGCGCGAGCCTGGAAGTCCGACGCTGCGACCGGCGTGCGCGCACTGATGCGGTTGGCCACAAGCACCGCCACTTCCAGCGGTTCGGTCAGGCCGCGGATCATTTGCATCACGAACAGCGCGGCCACCCCGAGCACGAGAAGGGCCCCCAAGACCACGGCTCGGATGACGAACGCCGACTGGTCCAGCGCATCGGCAATCGCTTGGTCCAGCCTGCGCTCGGTGTCGCCATACAGCGCCTCGACCTGCTTGCGCAGCGTGATGACAGCGGCGCGCCAACGCTGCAGATTGTCGATACCGGCATCGACGGCCAGCGAGGCATGCAGCTGCGTCAGCCTATCGACGAAGGCCGGCGCCGGCGCGTGCGCGGCGTCCAGCGCCGCCAACGCACGCGCGTGCTCTGCCGCATGACGCAGCGCGTCGATGCGCGATGTGGCCAGCGCGCCCGAGTCGACCGCGTCGGCCGCGCCATCGGTAAAACTGCGATAGGCGTCGCGCAGGCTCGCGGCCTTGTTGTGGGCCTCGACGCCGGCCCGCACCACCGCGTTGCGGCGCAACTCACTCAGCGTCTGCAACGCCAGCAGCGCCAGCACCGGCAGCAACAGCACCAGGAACTGGACGACGATGCGCCTCTTGAGCGAGGTGACCTTGATCATGTCCGGTGTCGGTACCGGCTGTTCGTCAAAGCTTGTCGCCGAGCACGCGAACGTCGCGCAAGGGCAATTCGCCCGTTGTGACGTAGCCGATCGCGCCCCGTGTGCTCTGTACGAAGGCCAGCACCTCGGCATCCGAGGCCTTCGCCGCAGGCGCCTCCAGGCCGTCGCGGAAAGCCTTCTTGGCCCACAGGGTGGCGTATCTGGCGGGATCGAGGTGCAACACGGTGGCCAGGAAACCGCGCTGCGCCGAGCGGTTGTCGACCGGCACCAACTTGAGGGCGCCGGCGAACTGTTTGTCGCCGACGAACAATTCGCGCAGCTCGCCGGCCTGCAGGGTGACCGACGGGTGCGCGATCACCGTCACGCTTTGTCCGTGGGCCAGTCCCGACAGCATGGCAAGCGCACCGCATTGGGTGAGCGTTCGGAGGTGGTATCTCATCGAGGTGCCTCGGCTCAGAAACGCACCGCGAGCTGCGAACGCAGCTCGGAGTAGCTGGGCAGGTTGCGGTCATGGAAGCGCATGCGCTGGCCTTCGACCTTGAGTGCCATCGTGGGCGTGAGCTCGTAGCGCACGCCCAGCACATCGCGGGAGTACGAAGCGCCGCTCTCCTGCTGCGCGAAGTACGGGTCGGATTGGTCAAAGGCTGTCCGTTCGACGCGCGTGTAGGGCGTCCAGTCACCGAAGCTGCGACCGATCTGCAGGTAGCTGGCCCGGCTTGATCGCGCCGCGCCGCTGCCGAGCTCGACATTGCGAAATCGGTACAGCTCAGCCAGCAACTCCCAGTCGTCGTTGTCGTACGACAGCCAGCCGCCGGCCAGCGCCAGGCGGCTGCGGTTCGGTGCGGCCAGCGTGTCGGCCACCTTGCTGCGAAGCGCGTGCAGCCCCAGCGTGAGCCCGTCCAACGCGCCGCCGAGGCGCAACGAGACATTCGCGCCAATGCTGGCTGAACGCGCGCCGGCCCCCGCCATGCCGGGGTTGAGCACACCGCTGCCCGGGCGGTTCGGGTCTTCCATGTCGATCGTCGGCGCGTTGCCCATGTACACGTCGTAGCTGAGGCGGCCGGCCGGCAGATTGAACGCACCGCTGCCCCAAACGCCCACGGTGTGCGCTGGCAATACCCCGCCGGCGTCTTCGAAGTCGAGAAAGCGCGGCCGCGTGATGGCGGTCTGGAGCTGCTGGCCGTGGTGAAAGGCGGTATTCCAAAAACCCAGAGGTGTGTGGAAGCGGCCGGCCCACAGCGTCAGCGCGTCGGAGAAGGCATAGCCGAACTGCAGCCGCTCCAGGTCGACGGCCAGGGCGCCGCTGCGGCCGACCTCGAAGACCAACTCAACCAGCCCTTTGGCCCGCTCACCGAACTGCGGCGTCATGTAGAGATCAAACGATCCAACCTGGCCCCCAACCGGGCGGCCCTTGCTGCCGGCGGCGAAGCCAACATCGGCAAAGCCATGCACCGCCAGGCCTGCGGCCAGCGCCGCGATTTCCGATACCGGCGCGGGCGGCGCCGCCGCACTTGAGCCTGAGCGCTCGGGCTTCACTGCGGCTGCGCTGCGCTCGCCCTCGGCTGCCCGGCCAGCTTCGAGCTCCTGCACGCGGGCACCCAGGCGCGCGAGCTGCTGCACACTGCGTTCGAGCTTGCGTTCGAGCTCTGCGATGCGGTCGACCTCGGTCTGGGCCAGGGTGGGGCCGCATAGGCTGCTGGCCAGCGCCAGCATGAGGCCGCAGCGCCGCATGGCTAGCCGCCTGCGATCAAGATCATTCTTGAAGGACATCTCTCAACTCCCGTAAAGACCAGGCCGCTGCTGCGGCGCGATGGCACTCCCACTGCGGCCGCCGCCCAAGTCCGACAGGCACCAAGGAGACGTTCATACGCGGGTAAGCGGCTTCGCCCATACCGTCATTGGGCGCTTCAACGGGGCCGGGCAATCGCCAGAGGTGATATGCGGAAACCTGTCAGATGTGAGTAGGCCGCAGGGTCTGTCAATGAGCTCGCGGCGCCCATGGCGCTGTCAGGTCATATCCCACCTGCCGGTGCGCCAGCAAGTGCCGTCACTGCCGATCCCGCTGCGCCTGCTGCTGGCTGCACAGCCCAAGTGGTGACGCCCGAGCTGCACGTGGTGCACTGCGTGATCACGCGCTTGCTTGCGCGCTGGCTAGGGCGCTAGTGAGTCTTCTCTGCATCGCGGTCACGCGCCAACCCACAAAGCTTTGCAGGCGGTGTTGCACAAGATCATCACCTGCACGACGGCGCTGCGCACGCGTCGCCGGGTGTGACCACGGCGCCGGCGTTGTTGATCACGTTGAGGGCCGACACTTGATGTTGATCCAGTGCCGTGATCCCTGCTAACAACTCAAGCACCGTGACACCCGGGTCACCCAGGTTGCGGTCGGTCCACTGCGTGACCGATGGCGGCAGCTGGTCCCTGTGTTGGCGCGCAATGGTGAGGACCTTGTGGCCTTCACCGGCGAGCTGCAAGGCCATGGCCAAGCCCAGGCCGCGCGAGGCGCCGGTGATGATGGTGACGGGGCAGGCTTGGGTGGGGGAGGGTGTGTTCATGCGGCGGCAGCATAGTCGGCCAGCAACTGCGGTATGCGCGCCGCCGCAGGCCCGGCGCTTTTGCCGAAGCGTTGCAACAGGGCCATTTTGGCGGCGTCGGTGGGTGGCACCTGGCTGGCCATGGCGCTGAAGCCGTCCAGGCGCGAACGCGCGATCCAGCCCGAGAGGCCTTTGATCTTCGACCAGCGATGCTGGTTGGCCATACCCACGCCCAACATCACCAGCCAGTCGATGGGCGTGTCGGGCAGCGGCACCACGGTGCAGATCTGGTTCTTCTCGGCGTCGTCAACAAAGTTCGCTTCGATGTGCGCGATGAAGGCCGCGCTGAAGGTTGGCTGCACGGTACGCACGAACTGCGGCGTGATCTTGACGCCATCAAACACCGGCACGATGGGCCGGCGCTCGGCGGCACTGGCGGAGCAGTCGACGATCAGCACGCCGGGGTCGGAAGGCAGCGTGCCTTGCTCAAGCTCGATGCGATCGGCGGCGATGCGCTTGACGCGGCCCATGCGCACGATGTCTTTGATCTGACGCAGCAGCGCGAGCTCGGCGTGCGAGATGATCGCGCCGTGGTACATGCTGGGTTGCACGGCGTCGTCCAGGCGCAGCAGCACACCGGCGGCGTTAAGTCGGGCAAACAGATCACTCGCCGACGTGGCCTGCGCCACGGCCTCCACCTGCGCGGCCAGCGCGCCAAAGCTGGCTTCGAAAAAGTCCATGCCCGGCTGCACGTTGGCGCGGTTCATGTACCAGGCGTCGCGCGGCATGATCCAGCGAATTCGGTCCGGGTCGGCGCCGTTTTCCAGCAGCCACAAGCAGGCGTCGATGCCGGTCTTGCCCGAGCCCACCACCACGTAGCCCGAGGGCGGTGTCTTGATGCGCGGCAGCTCGTTGAGCGGCACACAGCGCAGGCCAGGCGCCACTGCGTACTTGGGTGGGTGCGTCGAGGGCACGGCGGTGTTGAGGTAGGTCGTGTCGACCACGCGCTTGTGCACGCGCACCTGGCGCTGCACGCCCGAGGTCAGCGACGTGAAGTGATGCTCATCGCGATAGTTGCCCCGGTAGTCGCACATGGCAAAGTGCTGCACCCGAGCGCTGGCCACA
>JANMMH010000452.1:0-1842 GCA_031373055.1 Rubrivivax sp.
TGACCGGCACGCCGGCCTCGACCTGCTTGAGGAAGCCAATGATCTGCTCCTCGCTGTACTTGCTGGTTCTCATGTCCGTCATTCTCCAAGTTGACGGACTTCGCTACCTTTACGGTGGCATGGCTGGGAGGGGGCAGGTCACCCGCGCGGGCCGATGCTCACGTTGTGCCACACCAGGTGGTCGTCTTCCAGGCAGCGCTTAAGCTGCTGCAAGACGCAGCGCTCGCCCGCGTTGCAGCGCGCGTCGATCTGCGTCAAGCCTTGCGGGAAGAGGGCCATGGTGAGTGCAAGGCCGCTGCGGCGTGTGTCAGGCCGGCACAGTGTCCCAGGGTGGGGCTTCGGTGTCGGCCTCGGCGTGGGCTTTCGCGTGGGCTTTGGGCACGGGTGCCGCCGCCGCCCCTATGGCCGCCTGCTCGCCGCCAAGGGCTGCAATCAGGTCGGTAATGAGATGGCGCAACTCACCTGTGGCCAGCGCCACGTCGGCGTCAAAGCCGTCTTCGTCTTTGTCGGCCGACGACGCGCCTTCGAGCACCACGTCCAGCAGTTTGATTTTCTTCAGCGTCAGCGCCTCGCTCAAAGTGAACGACACGCGCGAGGCCCAGGTCAGCGCCAGTTGTGTGGGCAACTTGCCGGCCTTGACGTGCTCGCCCACCTCGTCGATGTCCAACGTGTGGCGCGCGTAGCGCACGCTCGACTTGTCGCTGTGCGGCTGCTTGAGTTCGCAGTCGCGGTCGATGCTGAAGCCGGCCGGCGCCTCTTTGTCGCTGAGCCACTGGGCCATGGCGGTGGCTGGCGAGAGTTGCGTCTGCAACAGGCTCAGGCGCGATCCCGTGCCCAGCAATTCCAGCAGCCGCGTGACCACCGCGTCGGCCTTCTTCACGCTGGCCGCGCCGATCAAGGCGATGCCGGCGCGGGGGTCCAGCCACACCATCGTGTCGGCGCGCTTGGGAAAAGCACGTGGTAGCAGGCGGTGGATCACGTCCTCTTTGATGGCCTTGGCCGACTTGCCGCGCGGCCGGCGGCCGCTGTCTTTTTCGATGACGTCGAGCTGTGCTTCGAGCTCGTCTTTAACCACACGCGAGGGCACGGCCTTGGTCTCGGTGCACAGCTTGAGGATGATCTGCCCGGCGATGCTCTCCACCAGCGCCGCATGCTTCTTGCCGCGTGGCTCGACCCAGCCGGCGGACTCGGCCTGGCTCGCGCCACAGGCCACAAAACGCGACGCCGTCAAGCGCGTGTCAAGCTGAGTCAGCGAGGGCGCTTCCCAGGATTCGATGCGGTAAATGAAAGCGCTTTTGAACATCCGGTGCTTAACTTCTAACGTTTAACGGGTGGGTGGATGAAAACTCAGACGTCGATATTCGCCGCCCTCAGCGCGTTGCTCTCGATGAACTCACGCCGCGGCTCGACCTCGTCACCCATGAGCATGGTGAAGACGCGGTCGGCTTCGATGGCGTCGTCGATCTGCACGCGTAGCAAGCGGCGTACCGTGGGGTCCATCGTGGTTTCCCACAGCTGCTGCGGGTTCATCTCGCCCAGGCCTTTGTAGCGCTGGCGGCTGGTGGCGTGTTCGGCCTGGCCCATCAGCCAGCCCATGGCGGCGCGGAAGTCGCTGACCTTTTGCTCCTTCAGGCGCTCGCCTTCGCCACGGCGCACCACGGCTTCTTTGCCTAGCAAGTCTTTGAACGTGACTCCGGCTTCCTTGAGCGCGGCGTAGTCGGCACCGTGCACAAAGTCGGTGGTGATCACACTGCTCTTGACGTTGCCGTGGTGACGGCGGCTGATGCGCAACAGATGTTTGTCGCTACGCACGTCGAACTCGGCGCTGACCTGCGCGTCGAT
>JANMMH010000478.1:0-2517 GCA_031373055.1 Rubrivivax sp.
CGTGCGCCACTTCGAGCCGCGGGAAGCGCGTCGCCGCACCGGTGCCGGTCAGGGCCACACGCGCCCAGGTGGCGCCGCCGTCTTGGCCGCTCGCCAGGCCGTCGGCATAGGCGGCTAGCGACTCGCTGGGCTGCGTGGGGTGGATCGAGATGCTCCAGCACGGCGCGGCGATCACGCTGCTGGTCGTCTGGGCGCCGTTGGTCGACAAGTGCAAGGCCTGGTCACTGGCGATCCACACACGCAGTGCGTTGGCCGGGTCGACGGCCAGGTCGTAAACACCGACACCGCTTAAGTTGGGCGTTAGCACCGCCTGCCATGTCAAGCCGCCGTCGCTCGAACGCAAGAGACCCACGCCGAAAGGAATCTGCCCGTCGCCGTCGCCCGTGGCGGCGTAAACCACGCCGGGTGCCGAGGGCGACTGCGCGATGGCGCCCATCACCAAGGTCGGCGCGCGGTCGGTGAGCGGCGCCCAGGTCGCACCGGTGTCCAGGCTGCCCCACAAGCCACCGCCGGCCGAACAGGCGATGAGATGACGCGAATCGCTGCGGTCGACCACCACGCCGGAGCAGCGGCCCGACACCGAGGGCGACGCACCGGGCCCGCTGCCGTAGGTTTGACCATGCGGGATGAGCGTGGGGCCGAGCTCGCGCCACACCGGCAAGGCGGCGTTGGCGGCGGCCTTGAAGTGGGCAGCGCTGCCCGGGGCGCCCGCAGGCGTGGCGGCGACGTGGGCCATGTGGGCGCGGGCCTTTTGCACTTTGGTCGGCGCGCTGGCCAGGCCGGCTTCTTCACCCAAGTGGTCCTCACCGGGGAGGCCCCGTTGCAGGCCAAAGTACTGGCGCCGCGCCATGGCTTTGCCCTCGGGGTGGTCTTGCACCACGCGCTCCTTGAGCCGCGCACGCACGGTGCTGGCGCTGCCAGCTTGCTCGACCACCTGGCGCCCCGGCGCCTGGCCCCAGGGCAGCACGCCGGCCACGTGCTTGGCGGCGTCGGTCTTGAGCTTGGTGCGGGTGCTGCGGTCAGGGGACTTCATGGCGGGCTCCCTTGCTTCGATGCGCCGACTCAGCGCTTCTTGGTGGTGGGTGGTGGCGGGGGTGGCGCGGGCGGAGTCGCGGGTTCCTCAGGCAAGCCAGCACCCACACCTTCGGGCGGCGGCGGCAGCCCCCGTTGCTGCGCAAAGTGGCGCGCGCGGTCTTTCGCGTGGCCGCCTGGCGGCGTGTTGTCTTGCGGCGCCTCACCCGGGGTCTTGGGTTTGCGCATCTAGTTCACCCTGGGCTGGCGCAGCGCACGCGCGAGCTTGTCGACAGCGAAGTCGATGACCAACCAGGTCAACAAGAACGCACCGCATTCAAGCGCGAAGCTGTGGAATGTGTAGAAGACTTCGGCGATCAAGAAGGCCAACAGCAAGCCGGGCAAGCGAGTCGCCAGGCCACCGTGTTGGCGCATGGCGCGCAGGAATTCGAGCATGGTGCCTCCGGGCTTCTCGCGCCGGCCAGGTGCGGCGCGCCAGCTCATTGCAGCACGCGTGGTGGCGCGCCACAACTGCGAAGCTAGGGAGGCAGCGGCGCGCCCACTGCCAGCTTGTCCAGGCTGGCCTGGCACCAGCCGACGTCGCCCTCGCCTAAACGCGAGAAGGCCTCGCGCGCGGCACTCACGGCATCGGCGAAGGCGGCTGCATTGCCAGCGGCGCGCTCCACCACGGCCAGCGCTTCGAAGCCGAAGAAGACTTCCAAAGCCACGTTGTCGTGGGCCTGCACGATGGTCAGGCATTGCCGCGCATGGCCGCGCGCGCGCTCAAGCTGGCCGGCTTGCGTACAGCTCATCGCCAGGCGGTAATCGGCGCGCTCGACTTCAAGCCAGGTGCCGGCGATTTCCCAGAAGCGGCGCGCCACTTCGGCCGCCGCGAGCATCAGCGCTGTCTCAGCCTCGCTGCGCGCGGGCTTCTCTTCCAGCGTGGCGGCGATGCCGTTGGCGCTGGCCGCGATGCTGCGTGGCACGGGGTCACTGGCCGGCAGCGCAGCGGCGAGTGCGTCGTCGCAGGCTTGCTGCAAGAGGCTGGCCGAACGCGCGGCGTCACGCCCGGCGAGGTTGGCCGCCGCCATCACCGTCACGCGCACTTGGTCAGAGCTTGATAGATCGGCGCGCTCATCAGCCAATGCGCCGCCGAGCTTCAACGCGGCTTGCACGCGGCGCAGCGAGGCGCCACTTGTCTGCGCGGCATCGAAGGCCGGCAGTGCACGCAGCTGCTCGCAATAGTCCAGTCCCTCTTGCCACGCACCCAAGTGTTCACCCAGCACGTGGTGCGCCAGGCCAATGAGCCCGAGCAGCCCGTTGTCGTCGGCCACCAGCGGCAATGCTTGCGGCAGCCGGTCGGCGACACCACGTGGGTCGTCGGCGTGGTCTTGCCAGGCTTGGTGGGTGAAGGCTGTCAGCGCACTCATGGGGTTAGGCTCCGCAGGTGTACTTGGCCTCAATTCTCATCCCTCAATCACCTCCGGCCACGCCGTGTGAAACCAC
>JANMMH010000499.1:0-10699 GCA_031373055.1 Rubrivivax sp.
AACGGCGAGCTGCGCCGCTCGTGCGCGACACCACTGTCCAGCGTGGCCGCCAGCGACAAGATCGTCACCATCGAAGGCTTGTCGAAGAACCGCTCGCATGCGGTGCAGCAGGCCTGGGCCGAGCTCGACGTGCCGCAGTGCGGCTATTGCCAGTCGGGGCAGATCATGGCGGCGGTCTCCTTGCTGGGCAAAAAGCCCAAACCCACCGACGCCGACATCGACGAAGCGATGACCAACATCTGCCGCTGCGGCACCTACCAGCGCATCCGCGCGGCGGTGCATCTGGCCGCCCGCATTGCCAGCCAGCAGCCCAAGGCTTAAGGAGCGCAGGATGACCACCAAGACCACCCATCGCGCCGGCCACACACGCCGTGACTTTATGGTGTTAGCAGGCGCCGGCACTGGCGCCTTGACATTGGGATGGCACGTCCCTGCGCCAGCCCAAACTGCCGCTGGCGCCGAAGTCAACCTCTGGGTCGTGATCAAACCCGACGACAGCTGCGTCGTGCGCATTGCGCGCTCCGAGATGGGCCAGGGCACCATCACCGGCCTGGCGCAACTGGTGGCCGAAGAGCTGGAATGCGACTGGGCCAAGGTCAGCACCGAGCAGATTTCGCCGCAGCGCAACTTCGCCAGCAAACGCGCCTGGGGCGAGATGGGCACCGGCGGCAGCCGCGGCATCCGCACCTCGCACGACTACGTGCGCCGTGGTGGTGCGGCCGCACGCATCATGCTCATGCAGGCTGCGGCCGATGAGTGGAAGGTGCCCGTGGCCGAGCTGCGTGTGGCCAATGGCGTGGTCAGCCACGCCGCCAGCGGCCGCAGCCTCAGCTACGGCAAGCTCGCCGGCGCGGCCGCCAAGCTGACACCCCCCGACGCCAAGACCATCACGCTCAAAGACCCGAAGACCTGGAAGGTGGCGGGCAAAGGCGTGAAGCGCCTGGATACCGCCGACAAGCTCGACGGCAGCAAGATCTTCGCCATCGATGTGCGCGTACCTGGGCAGTTAGCCGCCGCCATCAAGGCCTGCCCGGTGTGGGGCGGGAAGTTGGTGAGCTTTGACGCGGCTGCGGTCACGTCGCGGCGCGGCGTGCGTGCGGTGGTGCGCGTGAATGACCGCACCGTGGCCGTGGTCGCCGACACCTGGTGGCGCGCCAAAACGGCGCTCGATGCCTTGCCGATCGTTTGGGACGAAGGCGAGGGCGCCACGCAAAACAGCGCCACCATCGCCGCACGCTTGACCGAAGGCTTGACGGCAAGCAACGCGTTTGCCCTGCGCAATGAAGGCGACACCTTGAAGGCCATCGCCGGTGCAGCGAAGAAGGTCGAGGCCACCTACGGCTCGCCCTTCCTGGCCCACGCCACCATGGAGCCGATGAACTGCACTGCGCGCGTCACCGCTGTCTAGGCCGAATGCTGGGTGGCCACGCAAAACGCCGAGGCCGCGCACGCGGCGCTGAGCGAGTCGTCGGGCCTGCCCCTGGCGCAGTGTGAAGTGCACCGGCTGGATCTGGGCGGCGGCTTTGGCCGGCGCGGCGGTTTGCAGGACTACGTGCGCCAGGCCGTGGCCATCGCCAAGCAATTCCCGGGCACAGCGATCCAGATGATCTGGAGCCGCGAAGAAGACCAGGCGCAGGATTTTTACCGCCCGATCTCGATGGCCAAGATGAGCGCGGGCCTGGACGCTAATGGCCAACTGGTGGGGCTGCACGTGCGCGTCTCGGGCCAGTCGATCAACGCCTTCATCGCACCGCAAACCGTGGCCGACGGCAAAGACCGGCGCCAGTTGCAAGGCTTCTGGGCCGAGCCCGACGACGCACAACTGGGCTACACGGTGCCCAACCTGCTGGTCGAGTACGCCATGCGCAACAGCCACGTTCCCGTGGGCCCCTGGCGTGGTGTCAACACCAACCAGAACGGCGTCTACATGGAATGTTTCATCGACGAGGTGGCGCGCGCCGCCGGCGTCGACGCGGTGGAGTTCCGCCGTCGACTGATGCACAAGCACCCCAAGCACCTGGCCGTGCTCAACGCCGCAGCCGAGCACGCGGGTTGGGGCAAACCGCTGCCACCGGGGCGCTTTCACGGCATCGCGCAGTTCATGGGCTACTTCAGCTATTCAGCGGCGGTGGCCGAGGTCTCTGTCAGCCCGCGCGGCGAGCTCAAGGTGCACCGCATGGTGCTGGCGCTGAACTGCGGCCACGCCGTCAACCCCGAGCAGATTGCGGCGCAGGTTGAAGGCTCGGTGGCCTACGGTATGTCGGCCGCGCTGTACGGCGAAATCAGCATCGACAAGGGCCGCGCGGTGGAGCTCAACTTCCACAACTACCCCATCATGAAGCTGGCCGAGATGCCCAAGGTCGAGACGGTGATCGTGCCCACGCACGACTTCTGGGGCGGTGTGGGCGAGCCCACCATCTGCGTGGTGGCGCCCTGCATGCTCAACGCCATCTACGCCGCCACCGGCAAGCCGGTGCGCACGCTGCCGCTGAAGCACTTGAAGTTGGTGTGAGGGCGGGTCCAACGCTGCGGTGATGCCGCAGCGTTGATCGGCCCAGATTTCGCTACGTCAGACCCTACTGCACAGCCGCCTGCCCGCGGATTTCGCCGCCGGGGAAGGTGGCGCTGTGGACGTTGAAGTACTGGTTGCCGGCCCTCAGGTCGGCGAGCTGCTGCGCGGTGTACTTCGCACCTGCGCTGGACGTGAACAGGTTGGTCCCCGCGCGGAAGGTCACCACGTTCGCCGGCCCGTTGGCGCCCGCCGCGCCAGTGTGAATGTGTGAGACGGTCGCACCAACGACATTGTGCGTGGTGTAGGCCACGATAACGTCCAAGGTGTTGGTGTCCACGATCACCGTGCCGCGCCCGCTGGCGGTGGACGCATTCGCTGGCACTTCCTGGGTGCCGCTGAGCGTGGCGGTGGCGGCGGTGACGACGCCGCGCTGGGTGAGCTGGCCGCGGATTTCACCGCCGGGGTTGGCGGCGGTATGCACGTTCAGGTACAGCTCGCCGGCGACCAAGGCGGCGTACTGCGCTTCGGTGAGCACCGCGCCTGCGGGGACCACGGCCGAGCGGCCATCGGGCGCCAGCACCAGGCCGATGATCACCGGGCCGTTGGCCGACGCGTTGCCAGCCGGCGCTTGATGGATGTGGTGCCCGCCGGTGGTGGGGGTCAGGCCATCGAAGCTCACGCCGCCAGAGATCTCGCGCGTGGCCGGATTGACGACCACGCCGCCGCGGCCGCTGGCGGCGGTGGTGACGGCTGGGTTCTCGGCCGCACCGGCCAGGCTGGCAGAGCGCACCACCGCGCCGCAGGTCACCGTCACGTTGCTCAGGTTGACGTTGGACATGGTGCCGCTGGCGTTGCCCAGGGTGCAGTTCTGCGCCGCCGACACCAAGGTGACGGTGTAGGCCGCGCCCTCGCCGATCTCACCGGCCAGGGTGAAGGCGCCCGGCGCCGTGACGGTGGTCGGTGCGTTGGCGTTGAGCTGCAGCACGACGGGGCCGACCGAGCCCGCGATCGTGCCGCCCACGGTGTACGCGGTGTCGCTGTTGCAGGCCGCCATGGCGACGAGCAAGGCAGGCGCCATCAGGCCGAACAAGGTATGTCGAAGGTTCATGGCTGTCTCCCGTTGAATAGCTGGCAAGCGCGCTTGCCTTGGGGTTGTGGTGGGTGCCGGGCGCCTCAAGAGAGGCGGCCTCAAGGCAGCATACGCGCGGGTGCGAAGAATCTTCCGCCACGCAGGCCGCGCGGCAAAGATTCATGTGTGCAGGGTGCACCGCCTGATGCGCGGCGCGCGGCCTCAAGCAGGCCGGCGCCGCAGGGTCAACAGGCTCAGCGTGCCGCGTCGAACGGCAGCTTGAGCTGGGACAGGTCTTTGCGTGTCTCCACCAGCACCAGCGGGCCGTGGTCTTCCAGCACCACAGGCTTGATCTCGCGTGGCACGCGAATGGCCTGCGGCGTGGCGGCGATGGCCGCTTGCACCGCGCGCACCTTGTCGGCGTCGCTGTGCACCCAGCTCAGGCCCGAGCTGGCGGCGAGGTCTTGCAGCGCGCTGGTGTTGAGCACGTAGGGTGCGGCGGCTGAGGCTGAGGCTGCGGCTGCGGGTGCGGCCACGGCCACGGCCACGGCCACGGCCGGCGCAGGTGCCGGCACGGGTGGTGCCACGGGCGCGGCGCGGATGGGCATCGCGGCCTGGGCCGGTGCGTCGCTGACGGGCGGGGCCGCTGGCGTGTCGTCCAAGGCTTGCGCGATGGGCTGCACGCTTGCGGCAGGCTGGTCGACGTGGGTGTTGTCGATAGCGTTGGCGGTGGCGTTGTCGGCGGCACCGCCAACGGGCTCCTGGCCTTGCGCGGTTGGCGCGCCTTCAACACCCTCAGCACCTTCGACACGTTCCACACGGTCGCGGCGGTTGCGGCCACCACGGCCGCCACGGCGGCGTGCGCTGCCGTCACGCGGCTCGCGCTCGGCGCCTTCTGTGCCACCTTCTGCGCCCTCCAGACCTTCGGCGTTAGCGGCCACTTGCGCAGCGTCGGCCGCAGGCGTGCCGCTGGTGTCTAGCGCCGCGCCGTTGGCGTCGAGCAAGGCTTGTTGCGGCGATGCGTTCTCGCCATCGCTGCCTTCCGTGCGGTCACGGCCACCACGGCGGCGGCGGCGGCCACGGCCGCGCTCGCCATCGGCGCCGAGGGCGGCGTCGGTGTTCGGGATGGTGTCGACAAAGCCGGCGGCGTTGGGGCTGCCGTCTTCGTTGCGTGTCGCCACCGGCGCGCGTTCGCCGCCCTGCTGGCGGCGTGGCTCGTTGCGCTCTGCGCTGGCGCCATCGGCCTCCAGGCGGCGCGGATTGCGGCCTTCGCGGGCGCTGTCGCGCGGGGCGTCACGGCTACCGTCGCGGCCGCCGTCACGCGGAGCCTCGCGAGTCAGCTCGCGTGCGCCGTCGCGCGCTGCGTCACGGGGCGCGCCGTCGCGGCCGCCATTGCGGCCACCGCGCTCACCACCACGCTCGCCGCCGCGCCCACCACGGCCGCCGCGCTCTCCGCGCTTGCCGTCGCCGCGACCCTCGGTTCGGCCACCATCGCGGCCGCCTTCACGTTTGCCACCCGTCGCGGCAGGCAGCGCCGCAGCGGCTGCGGCCGAGGCCGCTGTTGCCGTCGTGGCCACCGCCGTTTTGCTGGCTTCAGGCTTGTCGCTCGCGCCGAAGATCTTCTTCACCCAGCCGAAGAAGCCGCTGCCAGCGGGTGCTGCGGCCACGGGTGGGGGTGCCGCCACCAGGGGTGCGGGTGCAGCCACCGGCGCAGGTGCCGGCTTGGGCGCGGCGGGCGGTGCCGGCATGTCGGGCAACACGCCCTTGATCATCGGCTCTTGCTTGGCTTTGGCCTTTTCGCGCCGCGTGATGCCGACTTCATCGTCCGGCTCATCGATCATCGAATAGCTGGCGCGGTAGTTCTCCAGCCTTGGGTCGTCGTGGCGAAGCCGCTCAAGCTTGTAGTTGGGCGTCTCCAGGTGCTTGTTGGGCACCAAAAGCACGGTGACGCGCTGCTTGAGCTCGATCTTGGTGATTTCGGTGCGCTTCTCGTTCAAGAGGAACGATGTCACTTCCACCGGCACCTGCACGTGCACGGCGGCCGTGTTGTCCTTCATCGACTCTTCTTGCACCATGCGCAGGATCTGCAGCGCACTCGACTCCGTGTCGCGGATGTGGCCGGTGCCGTTGCAGCGCGGGCAGGTGATGTGGTTGCCTTCGCTCAGCGCCGGGCGCAGGCGCTGGCGGCTGAGTTCGAGCAGGCCGAACTTGCTGATGGCGCTGAACTGCAAACGCGCGCGGTCCGAGCGCATCGCGTCTTTCAGACGCTGCTCGACCTCGCGCCGGTTCTTGCTCTCTTCCATGTCGATGAAGTCGACGACGATCAGGCCGCCCAGGTCACGCAGACGCATCTGGCGCGCGATCTCATCGGCCGCTTCAAGGTTCGTGCGCGTAGCGGTTTCTTCGATGTCGCCACCGCGTGTGGCGCGCGCCGAGTTGACGTCGATCGAGACCAGCGCCTCGGTGTGGTCGATGACGATGGCGCCGCCCGCGGGCAGGTTCACCGTGCGGCTGAAGGCGGTTTCGATCTGGTGTTCGATCTGGAAGCGGCTGAACAGCGGCGCGTCGTCACGGTAGCGCTTCACACGGTTTGCCGTCTCCGGCATCACGTGGTTCATGAACTGCTTGGCCTGGTCGTAGATGTCGTCGGTGTCGATCAGGATCTCGCCGATTTCCGCGGTGAAGTAGTCGCGGATGGCGCGGATGACGAGGCTGCTCTCCTGGTAGATCAGGAAGGCGCCTTTGCCTGCACCCGAGGCGCCGTCGATGGCGTCCCAGAGCTTGAGCATGTAGTTCAGGTCCCACTGGAGCTCGGCCGCCGTGCGCCCGATGCCAGCGGTGCGCGCGATCAGGCTCATACCCTTGGGGTACTCAAGCTGGTCGAGGTTTTCTTTCAGCTCTTCGCGGTCTTCGCCTTCAATGCGCCGCGAGACACCACCACCCCGCGGGTTGTTGGGCATCAACACCAGGTAGCGCCCGGCCAGGCTCACGAAGGTGGTGAGTGCCGCGCCCTTGTTGCCGCGCTCTTCCTTTTCCACCTGGACCAGCAGCTCCTGGCCTTCTTTGACGGCGTCTTGGATGCGCGCGGTGCGCACGTCCACGCCTTCACGGAAGTAGTTGCGTGAGATTTCCTTGAACGGCAGGAAGCCGTGGCGTTCTTCGCCGTACTCGACAAAACAGGCTTCGAGCGAGGGCTCGACGCGCGTGATGACGGCCTTGTAGATGTTGCCCTTGCGCTGCTCGCGACCTTCGATTTCAGTTTCGAAGTCGACGAGCTTTTGGCCTTCCACGATCGCCAGGCGCCGCTCTTCCGACTGCGTGGCGTTGATCAACATGCGTTTCATGTGCACTCCAGACTGACGCGCCGTCTTTGTGGACACGGCGCGCACCAACACGCCAGCTGCGTCAACCGCAGTTGGCTATTCGACGCACGAGAAACGCGGGGAACCGTTGGCGCGAAATGCCCTGGACTGCGTGCTGCCGCGTGGAAGCGGTCAGTGGCGCAGCGTTGGCGCGTGCGCCCCGGCGGGCCAGCCCCAAGCGCCGGGCGGGCAACCGCCACGCCGCGGATCGCGCGGCGTGTTGCTCAAGCGGCCAGGCGTTGCGACGGACGGGGTCCGGGGCAAGGGCAGCGCGCGAAGGGCGGTGGTCATCCAGGGCATGGGTGTGTGGCGTCGCGGGACGCGGGCGACAGCGTTGTTTGGCGCTGCCGCCTGAATTTTCGTGGCCGCACTTGAAGCAGACTTCAAGGGTGGCGGGGGTTCTCTTGACGATTCTCTGCCGCTTGCTGCGGCGCCCTGCCGGCCCACCTTGGGGGCACCGGCCCGAACGCTGCGAGAACAAGCGTTGCATCACCTTTTTTCGAGCATGCGCGTACTTCAAAGAAGCACCGCGCACAAGCCACCACGGCCTGCTTGGGGGTGCGTTTGTCGCCGGGTAAACTCCCGAAAATCAAGCACTTAGAGCACGAACGTGGAGCGGCGCAGTATACCGGCCAAAGTGGCCCCCCTGATGGGTACGGCCGCCTCTGGCGCGGTGCAGCGCCTGGTCGTGGATCTGGAATCCTGCGGCCAAAGGCTGGACAACTACCTCATGCGCCGGCTCAAGGGCGTGCCCAAGACGCATGTCTACCGCGTCATCCGCTCGGGCGAGGTGCGGGTCAACAAGGGTCGCGCGCAGGCTGACACCCGCGTCGCCACGGGCGATGAGATTCGCGTGCCGCCGATGCGCTTGCCCGAGCCTTCCACCACCGCGGTGCCGGCGCGTGAATTCCCGCTGCTTTTTGAAGACGAGCATCTGCTGGCCATCCACAAACCTGCTGGCGTGGCGGTGCATGGCGGCAGCGGCGTCAGCTTTGGCGTCATCGAGCAGTTACGCCGGGCGCGGCCCGACGCAGCTTTTTTGGAGCTGGTGCACCGGCTGGATAAGGAAACCTCGGGCGTGCTGCTGCTGGCCAAGAAGCGCAGCGCGCTGACGCATGTGCAAGACCAGTTCCGTGCGCGCGACACGGCCAAGCGTTACCAAGCGCTTGTGGCCGGTACCTGGCCGGCTTCGCTGAAGGTCATCGACAACAACCTGCACAAAGGCCTGGACCCCGCCGGTGAGCGCCATGTGCGCGTGGTGCCCGAGTCGAACGAAGACGGTCGGCGCTCCATCACGCTGGTGAAAATCGAGCGCAAGTTTGCTGCCTTCACCTTGCTCGACGTGACCCTGAAGACCGGCCGCACCCACCAGATTCGCGTGCACCTGGCGCATGCCGGCCACGCCATCGTGGGCGACCCCAAGTACGGCGACTTCACGCTGAACAAGACGGTGGCCCGCGAGCAGCGCTTCAGCCGCATGTTCTTGCATGCGCGCGAGCTGGCTTTTGACCACCCCGCCAGCAGGGAGCGCATCACATTGAATGCGCCGCTGCCGCCCGAATGCACCACCTTCTTGACCCAACTCTTGACGCAACCATGAGCACGCCACGCCGCTTTGACCTCATCGTGTTCGACTGGGACGGCACGCTGTCCGATTCCACGGCGCTCATCGTGCGCTGCATTCAGTCGGCCTGCGTCGACCTCGGGCTGGCCAAGCCCAGCGATGAAAAGGCTGCCTACGTCATCGGCCTGGGCCTGCGCGACGCGCTGGCGCATGTCGTGCCCGAACTGCCCGAGCAGCGTTACGCCGAACTCGGCGCGCGCTACCGCCACCACTACTTTGCACGTGCCGACGAGCTCGTACTTTTCGACGGCGTGCTGCCCATGCTGCACGCACTGAAGGCGCGCCAGCACCGGCTGGCGGTGGCCACGGGCAAGAGCCGGCGGGGCCTGGACGAATCGCTGGCGCATTCCGAGCTCGGCGCGCTGTTCGACGCCACACGCACGGCTGACGAGACGGCCTCCAAGCCCAACCCGCGGATGCTGCTTGAGCTCATGCGTGAGTTCGGCACCGAGCCCGAGCGCACGCTGATGATCGGCGACACCACGCATGACTTGATGCTCGCGGCCAATGCCGGCACGCACAGTGTGGCGGTGACGTATGGCGCGCATGAGGGCGCGGCCTTCGCAGCGCACGGCCCGCTGCTTGTGGCCAAGACCACGCGTGAGCTGCACGACTGGTTGCTCGCGCATGCTTGAGCCGCTGCTGGACCCCACGCCCGAGCCGACCCTAGAACCGACGGCCCAGCCGCTGTGCGCGTCCGCCGACATCACCGAGCGCGGCGTCGCCTGGATCTGGGACGTGCTGCTCTACGGCCAGCCAGCACGCGCCTTCGCGTTGCGCTTCGACGGTCGCCTGGTGGCCTATATCAACCGCTGCGTGCATGTGCCCACCGAGATGGACTGGCAGCCGGGGCAGTTCCTCGACATGGACAAGCGTTGGATCCTGTGCTCCATCCACGGCGCTGCCTACGAGCCGGCCGACGGCCGCTGCGTGGGCGGGCCCTGTGGGCGCGGCAAGCTCACGGCCATCCACGTCTTTGAGCGTGACGGCCAGGTGTCTTGGTATCCTTCCCGCGACATACGGCCCGTCGCCTTTGACACCCCGGCCTGAGAGAACCCCCATGATTCCGCACGACGACAACCCGGCCACGACGCCGATGCCCGGCCCAGCTGTGGCCGCTGAGCCCGTGGCCAGCCCTGCGGCCGCGCCGCTGGCAGCTGCCGCCGCAGCACCCGCTGTGGCTTCGACGGGGCTGGAAAACATGATCGAACGCGTGGCGCGCGAACTCTTGCGCCAACAGCGCAGCGAGCGCCGCTGGCGTAACCTCATCCGCCTGGCCTGGTTTGCACTGGTGCTGGCCATCGTCTGGGGCCTGATGTCACAGCGCATGCACAGCGCCTCGGTGAGCCGCCCGCACACGGCGCTGATTGACGTGCGCGGTGAAATCTCGGCCGACTCTGAAGCCAGCGCCGAAGGCCTGATCTCGGCCCTGCGCACGGCCTTTGAAGACAGTAGCGCGCAAGCCATCGTGCTGCGCATCAACTCGCCCGGCGGCAGCCCCGTGCAAAGCGGCATCGTCAACGACGAGATTCGCCGCTTGAAAGAAAAGCATAAGAAGAAGATCTACGCCGTGGTTGAGGAGATGTGCGCCAGCGGCGCGTACTACATCGCCGTGGCCGCCGACGAGATTTACGTCGACAAGGCCAGCATCGTGGGCAGCATCGGCGTGCTGATGGACGGCTTTGGCTTCACCGGTTTGATGGAGAAACTCGGCGTCGAGCGCCGGCTGCTTACCGCCGGCAGCAACAAAGGCATGCTCGACCCCTTCAGCCCGCAAAACGAAAAGCAGACGGCCTTTGCCAAAGCCATGATCGGGCAGATTCACCAGCAGTTCATCGCGGTGGTCAAGGAAGGCCGCGGCGCGCGTTTGAAAGAGACGCCCGAGACCTTCTCGGGCCTGTTCTGGAACGGCGAAGAGGCGGTGAAGAACGGCCTGGCCGACAAGTTCGGCAACCTCGACCACGTGGCTCGCGACGTGGTCAAGGCCGAGGAGGTGATCGACTACACCCCCAAGGAGAATGTCGCCGAGCGCCTGGCCAAGCGCTTCGGCGCCGCGGTGGGCGCCGGCGCCGTGTCGGCGCTGCGCTCAGCCACGAACCTGCGTTAAGCCGCGTCGGGCGGAATGCGCAGCA
>JANMMH010000529.1:0-2635 GCA_031373055.1 Rubrivivax sp.
GAATCAGCGGCTCGACGCGCTGCCAGAAATCATCGGTCACTACCCATGAGTCAACTCGCTTGCGTGTTGCCATGCCTTCGTCCGATCGCCGCGCGAAGTGCGGCTCGGGACGAGAGTGTACTATTTACGGATAACTTCTTAAAGCGAACGCACCATGATTCTCGACGGCCAACTCTTCGCCCCGCGCACGGTGCTGATCTTCTGCGACGGTGGTTTCGCCAACCGTGTCAACAGTTTGCTCGGCGGGCTGGCGCTGGCCGAACGGCTGGGCTGGGCGCACAAGCTGCTGTGGCCACGCAACAACCGCTGCGGCGCGGCCTTTGGCGATATCTTCGAGACGCGCGACGCAGTGCATGAAGTGCGGCTGCAAGACCTGGTGCCGTTTGAGGCTGACTTGCAACTGTGGCTGCATGAAAACGATGTCGGCTTCAAGTCTGTGGTGACACCGCTGCGCCAGCTGCCCGACATGCAGGCTCTGCAAGCCCTGCGCGGTGGCGACGAACGCGCCGCGCTGTACTGCGAAAACAGCGTACTGCCCTGGCTAGCCGAGGCGGACGTGAACCGCGCCATGCTGGGCCTGAAGTTCCGCGCCGCGCTGGCCACGCAAGCGCGTGAACTCATCGCCACCCATGGCGGCGTGGGCTATATCGGCATCCACCTGCGTGGCACCGATTTCTATGCGCCGCCGCCCACCGAGGCGATGTTCACTGCCGTGCAGGCCAACCCCGACAAGCGCTTCTTCGTGTGCTCGGACGACGCCACGTTGCAAGCGCGCTTTACCGCGCTGCCGAATGTGTTCACACAAGTGAAGACAGCCTACGTCGAGAAGCGTGTCGTCGGCCCCTGGCGCGGCGACATGCGCGACAGCGACGGCCTGCCCTACAGCGGCAACATCGAGCGCGGAGCGGCCAGCGTGGTGCAGGCCGTGGTCGACTTGCTGCTGCTGGCGGCATCAACACCGGTGTTGACTTCGGAGTCCTCGTTCCTGGCGCTGGCCATCCGGGTGCGCAAGAGTGGCGCGATGGCGCCGCTGCTGGCCGCCCCCGGCCCGCACACCACGCAGCAAGAGGTGATGGACCTGCTGGCCTTGCTGCGGCCCTTCGACATGGCCAGCGACCACAAGGTGCGCATCGGTGGCGACGCCGATGGCGGCTACGTCATGCCTTCGCTGGCGCGCAAGACCAATGCCGTGGTGTCAATCGGCATCGGCGACCAGGTCAGCTTCGACGCCGAGTTGGCCGACCTGGGCGCTACCGTCTTGCAGTTCGACCACACCATCCCCGGCGCGCCGCTGGTGCACGAGCGACTGCGCTTTCACCACCAGGGCTGGGGTCCGAGTGACGAAGGGCCGCTCCTGAGCCTGCACACCATGATGCAAGGCATTGACTGGCCGCAGGCGCGCCACCCCATCCTGAAGTTCGACACCGAAGGCGCGGAGTGGGATGCGCTGGCGGCCACGAGCTCGGAAGACCTGGCACGCTTTGACGTCATCGCCGGCGAGTTCCACGGCTTTCATAACCTCAACCACCGCTCGGTGTACGAGCGCATTCGCGCCGTGCTAGAGAAGATTCGTTGTACGCACTTGCCGGTGCACTTGCACGCCAACAACGCCACCGGCATCCGCCTGGTGCAGGGTGTGCCGGTGCCGCCGCTGTTGGAAATCACCTTCGTGCGGCGCGACGCTGCGCGCTTTGGTGGCCACAGCACCGAGCCGATTCCGGGCCCGCTGGACCGGCCGAACATGGCCGACCGGCCGGATCTCTGTTTGCGCCCATTTTGAGCGTTAGCACTTTCGGGCGCTGACCGCACCGTCGCGCGGGCTATGCTCGCGCCCCATGTACGCCCGCCACTTCGGCCTGCAGCGCGAGCCCTTCTCGATCGCGCCCGACCCGCACAGCCTGTTCATGAGCGAGCGCCATCGCGAGGCGCTGGCGCACCTGCTGTATGGCTTGCAAAGTGGCGGCGGCTTTGTGCTGCTCACGGGGGAGATCGGCACGGGAAAGACCACCGTCAGCCGCGCCTTCCTGGAGCAGGTGCCCGCGCATTGCAAGGTGGCCTATGTCTTCAACCCGCGCTTGAGCGTGGTGGAACTTTTGCAAACGGTGTGCGAAGAATTCGGCATCGAAGTGGCTGCCCCCGGCGCCAAAGCGCAAGTCGACGCGCTGAACCGCTTCCTGCTGACCACGCATGCTGCCGGTGGCATCAGCGTGTTGATGATCGACGAAGCGCAAAAGCTCTCAAGCTCGGTGCTTGAGCAGCTGCGCCTGCTCACCAACCTGGAAACCAACGAGCGCAAGCTCTTGCAGATCATCCTCATCGGCCAGCCTGAGTTGCGCCGCAAACTCGCCAAGCCCGAGCTTGAGCAACTGGCGCAGCGTGTGGTGGCGCGCTTTCATCTGGGGCCCCTGGCCGCGAGTGATGTGGCGCCCTACATGCAGCACCGTTTGGCGGTGGCCGGGCTGCAAGGCGCCATGCCGTTTGAGGCGCGCGCGCTGAGGCGCATACATGGGCTGACGGGCGGCGTGCCACGGCGCATCAATGTGCTGGCCGACCGCGCCTTGCTCGGCGCCTATGCGTTGGGGCAGTCGCGAGTGAGCGCGGCGGTGCTGGCCAAGGCGGCGGCCGAGGCGTTTGA
>JANMMH010000528.1:0-1665 GCA_031373055.1 Rubrivivax sp.
CGGGGGGAGTCGGCGGGGGAGACGGGCCTGCCGTGGGTTCCGGGGGCGCGGGGTCCCGGGCGCTGCTAATTAAGGTGGGTGGCGGGTAACCCCCGGCCGGGGCAAATTCGCGGAGCCGGTCCCCCGACGTCCTGGCCAGCAGCGCAGAGACCGCGCACGATCACCGAAGTAAAAGCGCAACGCCACCTCAAACGTAGTCCTTGTACTTATCCAAGAACCGCACCGGCTTGGCCAACGCATCACGCCGAAAGGGGTCGCCCAGCTCACGCGTGCACATGATCTCGATGACGCAGGTTTTGCCCTGGTTCATCTGCATGTCAGTGGCGCGCTTCAAAGCCGGCCCCACGTCTTCGAGCTTGTCGACGATGATGCCTTCGGCGCCCATGGCTTTGGCGATGCCCGCGAAGCTCTGGTTGTCGAGCTCGCCGGCGACGAAGCGGCGGTTGTAGAAGTCGACCTGGTTCTTCTTCTCCGCGCCCCACTGGCGGTTGTGGAAGACGACCGCCGTGACCGGAATGTCATGTCGCACGCAGGTCATGATCTCGCTCATGCTCATGCCCCAGGCGCCGTCGCCCGCGTAGGCCACCGCAGGGCGCTCGGGGGCGGCGACTTTCGCGCCGATCATGGTCGGCAGCGCGTAGCCGCAATTGCCAAAGCTCATGGGTGCGAAGAAGCTGCGCGGCTCCTCAAAACGCAGGTAGCTGTTGGCGATGGCATTGATGTTTCCGATGTCGGTGCTGACCATCACACGCGGCGGCATGGCTTTTTCTAACTCGCGAAGTACTTGGCGTGGGTGTAGCCAGTTGCCTTCTTCCTTGCTCGCTTCTTCGATGACGTCCAGGCTGTAGGCGTCGCGCTCGTGCGTCCACTCAGTCAGCTCTTTTTCCCACGCCGCTTTCTCCGCCGCAATCGTCGCCGCGCGTTCAGCCTTGTTGGCGTCGCATGCGAGTGTTTTGCCTGTTAGCCGTGCATGCAGTGCCAGGGCCGCGGCCTTGGCGTCGCCGCAAATGCCGACCGAAATCTTCTTCACCAGGCCAAGGTTGGTGTGGTCGGCCTCAACCTGGATGACCTTCGCGTCCTTGGGCCAGTAGTCGAGCCCGTGCTGCGGCAGCGTGCCAAACGGGCCCATGCGTGAGCCCAAGGCCAGCACCACGTCGGCTTTGGCGATGAGCCGCATCGCCGCTTTCGAGCCCTGGTAGCCCAGCGGGCCGCACCACAGCGGGTGGCTGGCGGGGAAAGAGTCGATGCGCAAATAACCGTTGACGACAGGGGCGCCCAGGCGCTCGGCGAGCAGTTGGCATGCCTTCACCGCGTCGCCCATCACGACCCCGCCACCCGACAAGATGACGGGGAACTTGGCCGTGGCCAGGAGCGCTGCGGCTTCGTTCAGGCTGGTCTCGCCGCCGGCGCCACGGTCCACACGCATGGGCTTGGGGATCTCGCACGTGATCTCGCCGTAGAAGTGGTCGCGCGGGATGTTCAGCTGCGTGGGGCCCATCTCAGAGATGGCGCGATCGAAGCAGCGCGCCGTGTACTCGGCCATGCGCTTGGGGTTGTTGACATGGCCCTGGTAGCGCGTGAACTCCTGGAACATCGGCAACTGGTTGGCTTCTTGAAACCCACCCAGGCCCATGCCCATGGTGCCGGTCTCGGGCGTGACAATGA
>JANMMH010000575.1:0-1586 GCA_031373055.1 Rubrivivax sp.
CAGCGCGCCGAAGGGCTCGTCCATCAGCAGCACGTCGGGGTTGAGCACATAGGCACGTGCGATCGCCACGCGCTGCTGCATGCCGCCCGAGAGCTGGTGCGGGTAGGCCGACTCGTAGCCTTCCAGGTTCATCAGCTTCAAGTTGGTGGCGATGCGCTCGGCCGCTTCGTCGCGCCCGACACCCAGCGAGCGCAGGCCAAACTGGATGTTCTCTTGCACCGTCTTCCACGGGAAAAGCGCAAAGGCCTGGAACACCACCGCACGGTCGGGCCCCGGGTGCTTGACGACCTTACCGCCCACCGTGACTTGGCCAGAGCTGGGGAATTCCAGCCCCGCGGCCATGCGCATGCAGGTCGTCTTGCCGCAGCCTGAAGGGCCGACCACGGCCACGAACTCGCCGTCGTTGCAGACATAGCTGACCTTGTCCAACGCCAGGAATTCCTTGCCGTCGCGTGTGAACGTACGGCTGACGTTATCGAGCACGATGTTGGCCATTTTTTTAGCGCCCTCTTCTGCGGTTGACCCAGGCCTCAACACCACGCAGCGCGACGTCGATGAGCATGCCGATGACACCCACGGCGATCATGCCGACCATCACGATGCGGGTGTCCAGCGCGCCCTGGCCGCGCACCATCATCAAACCGATGCCGCTGTTAGCGGCGATGAGCTCGGCGCCGATCAGGCTTTGCCAACCCGCGCCCGCGCTGATGCGCAGGCCCGCGATGATGGACGGCAACGACGCCGGCAGCAGCACTTCATAAACGATGCGCGGGCCCGACGCGCCATAGACCTGCGCCGCTTCGATGTACTTCGTCTCGACGAAGCGCGCGCCGCGGTAAGCGTTGATCAAACACGGTGGAAACGCCCCGGCAAAAATGATCATCGTCGGGCCACCGATGCCGGTGCCAAACCACAGCGCGGCAAACGGCACCCAGGCGATGGGGGCGATGAAACGCAGGCTGTCAAAAAGCGGCGTGACGACGTTGTCGAGCCAGCGGTACCAGCCCATCAAGAGCCCCAGCGGCACACCGATCACCGCCGCCAGGATGAAGCCGCGGATGTAGCGGTCCAGGCTGGCGCCGAGGTGGCCTTGCAGGGTCTGGCCGGAGAAGGGTTTGGACATCAGCGCCCAGCCGCGCTCGACGACTTCCCAGGGCAGCGGCAAGAACTTGCGTGGCGCCAGCTCGAGCCAGGCCGAGAGCGTCCACAGGCCAAAGAACAGAGCCAGGCCTGCGACGGAAAGCCACACCAGCTGAGCGCGAGGAAGTTTGTCGCCCATGGCTCGGATTCAGTGGCCCGTACGCCAAGGCATCGAGCGCCGCTCGACGAAGTCCAGCACTGCCGTGAGACCAAAGCCCACCACCGCCACCGTCACCATGCCGGCCAGAATCATCGCCGGGTAGATGTCCAGCCCGGCCTGGTACAGCACCTTGCCCATGCCCAAGAGGGCACCCAGCAGCTCGGCCGCCACCAGCGCGGTGAGGCAGCCTTGCAGCGACAAGCGCAAGCCTGTGAAGATCGACGGCAGCGCGCCCGGCACGATCACGTCTTTGACCAGCGACCAGCCCCGCACGCCAAGCATGGCG
>JANMMH010000636.1:0-23585 GCA_031373055.1 Rubrivivax sp.
GCCGACGGCATAGACCGCGCCGATCTTTAGGCTGCCGAAGATGCCGAAGGGGTTGTCGATCTTTTCCATGATGCGAGTCCTTTCGTTTCGATGATGGCTTGCAACTCGTTCGCCACAGGCCATGTGTGCCTTTGTCGCACCGAAAACCGCCATGGAACCATTCTCTGGCTTGAACCTGCCGGGCGCTATCCCAAGGATTTGAGCAAGGCCGCGAGTTCGGGGTCCATCGCCGGCTCGGCGTCGGTCGGCTGCCCAGCCACGGCTGCGGGCTCCTCCAGGCTGGCCAGCAGCGCTGTCAGTTCGTCCTCGGGCGGGCCGCTGACTGCAGCCTCCGGTGCTGCGGGCTCGTCTGCCACTTCGGCGGTGTCGAGTGCCGGCTCAACTTCGGCTTGCACGACGGCCTCGCTCGCGGGTTCATCTGCCGCTGGTTCCGGCGCCTCTTCGGGCGCAGCTTCGGCAACGTCCTCATCAAGAACCTCGGCCGCCGCCGCTGCCGATGCGGCGCCGCCCTTGCGCAGGGCCGGCGCGAAGTCCTCGCCCGCCTTTGCCACTTTGGTATTGACCTTGGACTGCACTGCAAAGCGCGCCGCTGCCGGAGGCTTCTTCGGCGTGGCGCCCGCCACTGCGAGGCCATCGCCGTTGACGGCTTCGAGACCGTTGAAGCGCACCAGTGCTTCGCCTTTGTGCGCCATCACGGCGTTGATGCCGGCGGCGCGCAACAACGACGCAACCTGGGTCGAGATCAGCCGCTCAGTGCAGGGCAGCGCCACCGTGTCGCCGTGCTCGTCGGTGTAGTGGTGGAAGGGCAGGTCGTGGATGGCCGAGGGCGCACCAGGCTGCACCAGCGCGGTCAGTGCCAGCAGGGCAGGGTGGCCCCAGAGCATGCCGCGCAACCCGGCCTCGCGGCTGAATTCCTCGAAGGCGAAGGCCGAGATCGGGTCGCTCTTCTTGCCATAAGGGTGGCGCAGCAGGAAGCGTGGGCCGAACAGCCCGAGGAACGACGCCGCGGGCAGCTCGCGCAGCGCGGCAAAGGCTTCGCGCACCAGCCGATGCGGTGGGTCCCTGCGGTCAGCGAACGGGTCGGTGTTGATGCCGGTGAGCAGCGAGGCGCCGGCGTGCGAGGCGACCATCGCCGCGCGGCCCAGCAGCTCGGCGTGCGGCGGTGTCGCGTCGAACTGGTAGCAGCCGGCGACATAGCAGTACCCGCCGTCGGCTTCTTGTGAAGGCGTCTCGACCAGCAGCTTGTACAGCGCCGTGTCGCACAGATCGGCCGCGCTGCTGAGGTCGGCCGCGAACTCTTCGGCGCTGATGTCGAGCAGGTGCACCTGCAACTGGTGGCTGGTCTCGAGTCGGCGCAGTACGAAGTCCACGCCGCGCCAAAGGGACTCAACGCTCTGGAAATCGGGATGGTGCAGCAAGGCACGCATCGCGTCGCTCAAGCCGGCATCGACAGCGGCCACCAGCTGGTCTTTGTTCGGGCTGGCCGCGGCCCGCACGAAGGGGCCGACGACACGTTGCATCAGCGCCGACACGGCGGCATCGGCCTGGCCCGCACGCGTGGTCGAAGCGCGGCCGGTGAGACGCGCAAAGTCGTCGAGCGTGGCGCCGCGCGCGGGAGCACTGCCACGTGCCAGCGTGCGGCGCGCCAGGCTTGACGCGCTCGCTCCGGCGGTCTCGGCCCAGGCCGAGACCTCGGCCGCAGCGGCGGCAAACTGGCCACTCTGGTTCAAGCGCTTGCGCAGCGACGCGAGTTCGGCAAAGACGGGCACGGCGGCGTAGATCGGGTCCGGGTGGAAGGCGTCGAGGTCAGCCAGTTCGATGGCCACGGCGGCGCCATCGGCACCCAGCGGCAAGGTCAGTTTGAGCTGCAGCCGCTGCATCGCGTCTTCGAGCGTGTCGAACTCGACCTTCAGCGGCTTGCGTCGGGCCAGCGCTGCACCGGTGTCGAGCCGGCCGCGGCTGGCGCCGGCGCTGAAGTCACCGAGGATGGCGATGCGTGTCGGGCGTTTGCTGTTCCAGGCCGGCGCGTCCTGGCCGAGGCTGGCGAAATCGGGACGGAAGCTGTCGCTCATCGCGGCTCCTTGGCTGATCTCTGGTTCTCAGATGTCGGCCGGCGCAGCGCCCGCCAGCAGCTGCACAAAGGCTGCGGCCTCGGGCAGGCCGGTGGTGGTGGTGGGTGTTGATGACTCACCGTCTCGCTCGCACCACCAAAGCGTGCGGCCGCGCGCTGGCCACGCCGGCCCGGTGTCGGTGTCGGCGTCGGCGTCGGTGTCGATCAACAGCGCGCCGAGTTCGGCATCGAAACGCTCGGCATGCCAGTCGTCGATCAGCGCCGCCAGCGCCAGGCGTTCCAGCGCCTTCAGCCAGCCCGCCGGGGCCAGCGCCTCGCCCATGCCGCGCGGGCGCACGACCGTCAGCGGGAAGTAGCGGCCGACGCGGTCGACCGATGGCATCAGCACGCCGGCATAACCCGGGCTCTGCGCGAACGGCACATCGGCGCCGAGCGCGAAGCGCCAGGTCGGCGCGGCCAGAAACGCCTGCGGCCAGGCGTCGTCGCCCTGGCGCCAGAAGGCCATGCCACTGGCCAACCAATGGTCCCAGGGTTCGACGAACAGTGGCGGCAGCCGGCGGCCGGCGAAGTCGCCCAACGCGGGCAGCTTGCCATACCAACCGGGCAACGCGGCAGGGGTCATGTCAAAGGGTCTCGGGGCAGCGAAAGGCCTGCATCTCGCGCAGCCGCAAGGGGTTCAATGCACTGGCCGAGATGATTTCGAGCCGGGCCCGGCGGCCATCGACATTCAGCAGCAGCGTGAAGCGTTCGGGTTGCGGCGAAGCCTGTACTTCGTGTTGCCCGATCAGCCGGAACAAGGCCCAGGGCCCCTCGAAGAGCTGCGCTACGCCGCCCAGGCTGAGTTTGATCTGCGAGGCCACGCGCGCGCTCGGCCAGGTGATGGTTTGTGCGGCCGTGCTGCCGGCGGCGAACTTCATCAATTGGCCGTCGATGTCCAGCACCAGCTCCTTCACGCCGGCATCCATCTCCAGCACGCGCAGGTCGACCTTGAATCCCGGCGACTTGCCGCCGCCGCGGAAGAAGGCCTCACGGATCTTGGCCGCGCGCTGGAACTCGGCCAGTGCCGCGCCGCCGGGTGGCTTGGTGCCATCGGGCAAAGGCCGATAGGCCCAGGGCGTGACACCGATGTCCACCAGCGACACCAGCTTGCGCTGGAAAAAGTCGTCGAGCTGGCCACCGACGCCGAACACCTGGCCAAAGTCGTCAGGCAACACGTCGGACTTGCTGCCGAGCGCGAACGGGTAGCGCCCGGCAATCGTCTTCGTGCATTGTTCCGACACCGGTTTGATCTCGGCACTCAGGCCCTGGCGTTCGGCGACGCGGCCCTGCACTGCGCCGGCATCGGCCAGCGCCATCAACATCGACTTGATCGGCTCGGGCTGCATGCCGGCAGCGGCCTTGGCCGCGGCGCCACCGCCGCCCGCGGGTGGTGCGGTCTTGGTCTTTTGCGCGACGTCGATGGCGGTAAGTTGCACGAATACCTCATTGAAGAGTTTCATCGTCTCGTCGATCGGCGCCGGCGTGCCGCTGACCATGCGCTGCAAGGCCGCGAAGTGGTCGTCGACCATCATCTCCAGCGGCCGGCCAGGCGCCTTGGCCGCGTCGGCACCGGTGGCCCGGCCGACCACCGCGGCCATGTCGCGTTTGGCGGTTTCGAGCCGGTTCAGCGTGGCGTTGTTGATCGGCGTCTTGGCGCTGCCGGTGGCCGCGGCTGCGGCGGCCGTGGCGCCGAGCTGGGTTTCGCGCGCCACGGCACGTAAGTAGGACGTTAGCGGCGAGTCGGGCGCGGCCAACAGCCCGGCCACGGTCAGGCTGCGCTCGAGCGCGCCCAGGCGCACCAGGCGCACATCGGCGAGGTACTGGTCCCACAGCTTGATGTATTCCTGCAGGTAGAGGCGGCGCACGCGCGTTTCGAGTTCGCTGTTACCGCCACCGAGCAGGCTGCCGGCCGTCTGCTTGATCGAATCGGTGGGGGTGGTGACGTCAAGCACCCAGCGTTCTTCGGCCGCGAGCACCGGCGCTACCTTGGCGATAGAGGACTTGAAGGCCTTGAAGTAGCCGTCGCGCGTGAACAGGCCGGCGATGCCTTTGGTCAGAGGCTGGCCGCTGGCGCGGGCAAACACGCGTATGGCGTTGGGGCCGCCGGCGCCGGCGGCCGTGAAGTCGGGGAACTCGGCGCCGACGCGGGAGCGCTTCAGGCGGCTGAAGATGCGGTATTCCAGCGGATAGGCGATGAGCATCTCGCGCACGTTGGCCACCAGCGCCTTGTCCATCGGTGTCGGCGCCTGTGGCGCGCCCTGCGCCAGGGCGGCATCGAGGTGCTGGGCAAGCGCGTCGCGTTGCTCTGCCGAGAGCGTGGCGGCGAGGTTGCTGTCCCAGTCGAGCGCGACCCAGGCCTTGAACGACTCGGCCTCGAAGTGCTCGGGCGTGTAAAGCATCAGGTAGCCCTTGAGCGCCTCGTAGGCCAGCTCGAGGTCGTCGCGGTTGGCCGCACGCAGCCGCTCTTCGAGCCGGCGCGTGACGCGTGGCATCAAGCCGTTGTCGAGCAGCTTGCGGTAGCCGATCTCGGTGCCGGCGGCCACGTACGGGCCCTGGTACAGGCCGAGCGTGTTCAGCAGCGGCGGCTCGTCCAGCTTGAAAGCGGCGGGCGTGGGCACGGCCACGACCCGGTCCAGCGCATTGGGCAGCAGCGAGAGTTCGGCGCCGGCGGCCGGCGGCACCGCAGCCACCGCCGCCTGCGCCTCGGGAATGCGCGAGCGCACCTCGGCCAGGTAGTCCAGGTTGCGCGTGAAGGCCACGGCCCAGCCGGCCACCAGGCCCACCGCCGCCAACAACATCGTGGCCAGTGCCGCCAGGCGCAGCCGCCGTTGGCGCGTCTCGGCCTTGCGGTTCACGCCGACCAGGCCTTGCTCGGCGAAGACCACTTCCTTCATCAGCCGCGTCAGGAAGAAGGCCTTGCCGCGCCACGACGGCACCGCAGGAGCGCGCTGCTCCACGCCGAAGGTGCGGCCGAGCGTGCCCAGCACACGGTCGATGGGTGAGCCCTCTTGGGTGCCGCTGGTGAAGTAGATGCCGCGCACCAGGGGCGGCTCCTCGAGCTCGCCGCCACCCTGGAACACCTGTTCGAGGAAACCGCCGAGCAGGCCCTTCAAGCCTTCGAATTGTTGCGGGAAGGCAAACACCGCAGCGCGGCGCAGCACCTCGGGCTCGCGCTGCATGCGTTCGATCAGGCTGTCGCGCAGGCGTTTGCCCAGGGCCGCGAATTCGCTAGCGAAATCCTGCAGCGGCGTCGCGTCGGCAACGTTCGGGTCATCCGGGTTGTGCGGGAAGGAGAAGCCCCAGACCTGCTCGCGTTCTTCGCGGCTGAATTCACCGAAGCTCTCATTGAAGCCGGCGATCAGGTCGCACTTCGTCACTAGCACGTACACCGGCGGCCGCACGCCCAGATGCGACTGCAACTCCTGTAGCCGCAGGCGCAACTTTTGCGCATGTTCCTTGCGGTTGGCCGGGCCTTGCTGCAGCAGGTCTTCGACGTTGATGGTGAGCAGCAGGCCGTTGAGCGGCCGGCGTGGCCGCGACTTGCGCAGCAGCGCGAGGAAGGTTTCCCAGGCGGCGGCATCGACGGCGCTGTCGGAGTCCTGCGAGGTGTAGCGCCCGGCGGTGTCGATGAGCACGGCTTCGTCGGTGAACCACCACTCGCAGTTGCGCGTGCCGCCGACGCCGCGCACCGAAGCCTGGCCCATCTTGCCGGCCAGCGGGAAGGTGAACCCGGCGTTGAGCAGTGCCGTAGTCTTGCCCGAACCCGGCAGGCCGATGAACATGTACCAGGGCAACTCGTACAGGAACTGCCCGCGCTTGAGCCATGACGACTTGCCATGCTCGCGTGCACTGTCGCCGAGCACTTTGAGTGCCTGGCTGAAGCGCTCCTGCAGCGCCTGGGCTTCTCGCTCGGCACTGCTCGGGCCGGCAGCCAGCCCGGCCACCAGCCGCTTGTTGGTGTGCCGACGGCGCCAGGCCTGCACGCCCAGAACCAGCCCGAACACGAGCAGCAGGGTCAGCAGCGCCAACAGCCGCTCGCCGCTGCCATCCAACGGATGGCGGCCGCCGAACGACAGCAGCGGGCCGACCCACCACACCAGCGCCGCCAGCAGCAGCAGGCCCATCACCGTCAGCGCGGTCGGTTTCAACAGCGCGGCGAAAAAGCTCTTCATGGTGGCGCCGCCTCAGCCGTCACGAACAAGGTGACCTCGACGCGCCGGTTGCGCGCGCGCCCGGCGGGTGTGGTGTTGTCGACCAGTGGCTGCGTATCGGCGCGGCCCTCGGCACGCAGCCGCGCCGGTTCGACCAGTTTGCCGAGTTCGGTGCGAACGACATCGGCGCGCTCTTGCGACAGGTGCCAGTTAGAGGGAAAGCGCGCCGTGCGTATCGGTTGGTTGTCGGTGTGGCCGGCAATCACCACGCGGCCTTTGAGCGTGGCCAGCGACTGCCCGATGCGCGGCAGCAGCGGCCGGTAGGGCGAGGCGATCTCGGCACTGCCGGGCTCGAAAAAGCCGTCGCCTTTGATGACCACCAGCGAGCGGTCGGCCAGGTCCAGCACCTCCAGCCGCCCGGCCTTGATCTCGGCTGCGAGCAGGCCGGCCAGGCGCGGCGTGGGCGCTGGCGGCGGTGGGGGTGGTGGTGCCGCCTGCTGCACCTTCTTCGCGTCCAGCGCAGCCAGGCTGGCAAAGATGCCATCGGCCGAATTCGACAGCGACCAGCGCAGGCCGACGAAGGTGATGGCCAGCAGCATCAACATGGCCGCGGCTATGACCCACAGCGGCAGGCCGTCGACGAGCCGCTGGCCACGCGCGGCCACGCCCTGCCAGCGCGGCGAGAGCGCGCGTTCCGGCGTACGGCCCTGGCCAAGCATCTGTGCCAGGCGCTGGCGCACGCTGTCGAGTTGCGCGGCGCCGTTGTCGATGACGCGATAACGGCCCTGGAAGCCCAGGCCGAGCACGACGAAGAGCAGCTCCAACAGATGGCGGTTGGCGTCGACGTTCTCACTCAGCTTGTTCATCAGCTGGAAGACCTTTTCGCCACCCCAGGTCTCGTTATGGAACTGCACCAGCAGGCTGTTGCCCGACCACGCGCCCGAGCCGCCCCAGGGCGTGCTCGCGGCCGACTCGTCGAGCAGCGTGCACAGGATGTAGCGCCCGGCCACCACCTGCTCGTTCGGTAGGCCCTGCGTGCGCGCTTGCGCTTCGAACTTGCGCACGCCGTCGGCCAGCGCATCGCGCAGCGCCGCCGGGTTGGGGTGGCGCGCGGTATGGCGCACGCGCGGCGCCGCGGCCAGCAGCGGCATGGCGGCGTTGACCAGCGGGTTCAGGCTGCCGCTCATCATCGTGTCGAGCGACAGCGGCACGTCCTTGCCTGCCAACGCTTGAGGTGTTGGCACAGGCGCCGCCGCCGCCGCAGCACCTGCACCGGCCATGCCGCCGCGCCCAGCGCTGGGTTTGATGATGGTGCGGTCGGAGCCGAAGTCGGCGAAGGGGTCGTCGGCGTCGCTCATGATGGTGCCTTATGCGCGCACGGCCCAGAACTCGATCTCGAGGCCGGGGAAGTCGCCCGCCACGAACAAGGCCATGCCACCCGAGTTTTCGAGCTGCTTCCACATCTCGTTGCCGCGCGTCTCGAGTTCGAAGTAGGTGAAGCCGGCGTGGAACGGGATCTGCCGTGGCGCCACCGGCAGCGGCCGCAGCGACACGCCCGGCAGCTGCAGGTTGACGAGATCGCGGATGCGCTCGACCGTGCCGATCTTCACCTGTGTCGGGAAGCGCGCGCGCAGCGCATCACCGGGCAGCTGCGAGTTCACGGCCAGCACGAACTGCGCGTTGCGCTGCAACTCCAGGTCGGCAATGATGGCCACGCGCACGCCGTGCTTGCGGTCTTGCAGCTCGATCGAGATGGCGGTCTGCTCCATCACCATCGACAGCGACTGCCGCATTTCGTCCATCGCCGGCTTGAAACACAGCGCGAGGTTGTCGTGCACATAGGCCGGCAGCTTGGCCGGGCGGCGACTCTCGCGGAAGGTGGCGAGCTCGCCCACCATGCTGGCAACGACGTAGTACAGGTCCTTGGGGTGCAGCAGCGAGGCCTGGCGCAGCTGCGACACCAGCGGCTCGTGGCGGTTGATCATCTCCAGCAACAGAAAGTCGGCGATCTCGCCGACACCGGCACGCCCGGGCTGCGCCAGCCGCGCGGCCAGCGCCTCGCCGCGCTGGTGCAGCAGGCCGTGCAGCTCGCGCAAGTAGGCAGCCAGCAACTCGTTACCACCGCAGTGCAGGGTCGGCGGGATGTAGTTCAGATCGAGCACGAGCTTGTGGTCGGCACGGCGCTCGACCACCTTGCACAGGCCAATCGTGACCACACCTTCCCCGGCATCGCGCGCCAGCATGATGCGCAGGTTGATGCGCCCGACCTGCAATGGCGCCACGCGCTGGCCGCTGACGTTGGTGTCACCGACCTCGACCTCGGCGCTGTGAAAGCGTGGCGGCATCGAGCCGGCGTCGGACTCGGCATCGGTCTCGGCCACGCCCGGGCGTGGCAGCGACAGGGCCAGCACCACGAGCTGGTCTCGCGCATCGGGCGGCACGTCGAAGGCGGCCGGTGCCGGGTCTTGCCCGGGCACGTCGAAGGCCAGCCCGTCGGGCATCAGGCCCTGGGCCGCGGTGATTGCTACCTTGCCCAGGTTGAGCGCGGCGCTGTCCAACGATAGCGCCAGGTGGCCCCAGGCGTAGGGCACGGTGGCCGCCAAACGCAGCTGCGACTGCTGGCCGAGAAAGCGGTCGTGCTGTTGGAAATGCTGGGGCTGAAGGAACATGCCCTCCGTCCAGATCACCTTGTTGGTCCAGGTCATGGTGGCGGCGGTTTCACGGTACGTTGTGCGTGATTTGCGCCGGGAAGGTGATGCCGATCACACCCCCCAGCGCGCAGACCAGCTTGGAGTTGTTGTCAAGCACGGGGATGTTGGTGATGAGCACGTTCGGCGCGCCGGGAGCCCAGGGGCCCGTCGGCATGGGCGTGCACGGCACCGGCACCGGCACCCCCAGCGCAGCCGCGGTGGCGGCGATGAAGGCGGGGTTCGTCGGCGAGCAGCATAGCGGGAAGGGCACGATGTTGGTGAACGGGATGATGTCGGTGATCACGCCATTGATGAGCGCACTGGTGAAGATGGGGCGCGGCGTCGGGTTGAAGACCGAGGGTGCGCCGCCGAGCGAAAAGATGCAATTGGTGATGGCGGTTCCGGCGACTTGTTGCGGCATGGTGTTCCCCTCAACGTTGACCGACCCAGACGGCGATGGCGCTGAAGTTGTCGTGGCTGGTCTTGCCACTTTCGGCCACATGCTGCAGCACCAGTGCTTCGAGTTGTGCCAGCCAGGCGCCGGGGTCGGCGGCACGGCTCAGGCTGGCACACATCTCGGCTTCGTCGACATACTCCCACAGGCCGTCGGTGCAGAGCAGGAAGACGTCGTGCGGCTGCAGCAACCAGGGGCGCGCGGCGGTGGCCACGCGCAGGTCTTCGGGCCGGCTGCCCAGCGCCGACTCCAGCTCGCTGCGCCGCGGGTGTGTGCGCACCTGCTCGGGGCTGAGCAGGCCGGCGTCGACCATCGTCTGCACCACGCTGTGGTCGCGCGTGTGCGCCAGCATCAGGCCGTCGCGGAAGAGGTACAGGCGCGAATCGCCGGCATGGCCCCACAGCGCCTCCTGGCAGGTGAGGTCGACGAACAGCGCGACCACGGTGCTGTGCATGTCGCGCGTACGGTCGCCATCGGCCTGGTGGCGCCGCACCTGCGCATTGGTGTCAAGCAGCAGGTCGTGCACTTCGTCGGCGCGTGCCAGAGGCGCCGCCGAGACCTGGTCGATGATGTGGCTCACCACCAGTTTCGAGGCGATGTCGCCACCGCCATGGCCGCCGGCGCCATCGGCCACGACACAACACAGCCGCCGCTCGCTGTGCCAATGACCGCAGGCGTCTTCGTTGTAGGCGCGGCCGCCCTGGCGCGACAGGATCGCGAGCTCGATCTGCGGCATGGCGAGGTCGTCCTGGGCGCGAATATCGTTCATCGGCGGCCCCCGGAATCATCGGCGGCTTGCCGACTCGCGAAGCGCTGCACATTCTCGTCATAGGCACTGAGGAAGGCGTCGCCGAAGAGGGTGTGGAAGTCGTCGTTGGCGTCGTCGCGGACGCGCGCGTAGTGCTTCGTGAATCCTTCCCACAGCTGCGCTTTGCGGCCCGAAGGCAGCAAGCGCTGCAGCAGCGACGGCACGCCCAGCTGTTCGTCCAGTGCGGCCGGGTCGAAGCGTTGCAGCACCGCTTCCAGCGCCGCCTGCATGCCGGCGACGACGCCGAACTGGTGCGCGCGCAGGTCGTCGTAGGCGTCGCGCATGGCCGGCGCTGCGGCGACGAAGCCACGTGTTGCGGGCGTCAGCATGTGCTGCAGCGCGACCTCGGCATTGGGCGAGAACTTCAGCGGGTTGTTGTCGCTAGGAACGATGTTCGTGCCCTGCGCGCGCAACTCGCGCTTGACGGTGGCGCGGGCGCCGAGCAGGTCGACGGTGCCGCGTGCGGCTTCGTGCAGCAGCTGGCCGATGAGCTCCATCAGCTCGGGCGTGAGCACCGGCATGTCCAGTGCCGGGGCGTTGAGGCCGCGCCGAAAGGCTGCCAACAATGCTGCGCTCGCCGCCGCGGGTGCCGCATATGTCGCATGTGCCGGGGGCGCCGGGGTTGTCGCCGGTGCCGGCGCAGGCAGCACGGCCGCCGCGCGAATCACGGCACGCGCGGCGCTGCTGTCGGCGTCCCAGGACAGCACCGCGCCGGCCACCGGCGCCGGCGCCGACTTAACAAGCTCGATGATGGTCGGCGGGATGAACGCGCGCTGCAGGTCGGGCAGGTGGTCGGGCTCGGTTGCGGCGCTGGCCTGCGGCGCGCTCTTCAGCGCGCGCAGCGGGTCGGCGTCGGCGGCCATGTTGGGCTGCGCCATCGGTGCATCGAGCACCGAGTTGGCGAGTGGGTCCCCGCCGCTGGAACGCGGCAGTCCGAAGAGCTGGTCGAGCGAACTCGGCGCCGCCGCGGACGCGGCCAGGTCGGGAACCAGCGCGGCGGGGGCGGAAGCGCCCAGCTCCAGCCCCAATGCGTTGCGCTGCGGCGCAGCCTGCCCGTCGCCTTTGTCCGGCCGCACCGACGGCGCGAACGGGTCCCAGTCGGTGGGGATGCCACCGGCCGGCGCCGCCACACCCGCCGCCAGCGGTGCGGCCGCGACACCGGCACCCGTTTTGAGCAGTGGATCGACCAGCTGCGCGCGCGGCGTCGGGGTCGCCGCCGCCGGCCCGACCAGGTCCGAGAACGGGTCGCCTGCGGCCGTGGCGCTGGCCTTGCCGAGCCTGACGCTGAGCTCGTAGCCGCCGATGCGCAAGCGGTCGCCTGCGGCCAGCGGCGCTTCGCGTCCGCTGCCCAGGTCGCGGCCGTTGAGGTTGATCGGGTTGCTGCCACGGTCGACGATGGCGAAGCTGCCGTTGCGGAACACCACCTGCGCGGCCACGCGCGAAATCATGCGTTCCGGGTCGGGCAGCATCAAGTGGTTGCTGTCGGCACGGCCGATGGTGCCGCCGAGTTCGTCGAAGTGCACCTGCAGCGTGCCGTCGGTCGGCGTGTTGTTGAAGGCGATAACAGTGAGGGAGATCACGCTAGTCAGACTTTCATCGCAACACGTAGAACCGGCCATCGACCATCGAGAGCTTCAGTGGCAGCGCCACGATGTTGCCCGCCTTGTCAGGCAGCGTGGTCAGTGCCGCGCGGCCATCCTTGCCCAGGCATTCCAGCAGCCGGCCACCGACGAGTGGCCGCAGTTGCATTTCTTCAGGCGTCAAAGCTTGCCACACCAGGCGCGATGAAGCATACATCTGCTCCAGCGACTCGCGCAGCCGCGCCGCTTCGGACTCTGGGCTGCGTTGATACGCCAGCGCCAGCTCTTCGGTGCGCAGGCGCGTCGCGGCCATGAAGCTTTCGGTCTGGCCACGGGCAAGGTCGCGCGCCAAGCCGGTGACGAAAGCATGGGCTTGCTGGGTCAGCGCGGGCGTGAGCCGCACCACCGGCGCATCGAGCCAGCGCCAGCGCGGAAAACGGATCGGCAGCTCGGCCTGCTGCACCCGCTGTGCCGGCAAGTCCAGCGGCGCACCGGCGTCGCAGGACCAGTCGAGATGGGCCAACACGCGCGCCTGGGTCTCGTCGATGGCGCTGCCCATGCGCGGCAGCAGCAGGTGCACCTGCGCGGCCATCACCTGCACTGCCGTCGGCGGTGCGGCGGCGCCGGGCTCGGCGCTGACCACGAGCTCGAGCCGGTTCGTGCCGACCAGTGCCGCTTCATGCGCCGGCACCACCGCCAGCGGCGCCTGCGGCGTGACGCGGGCCATGGGCAATCCATTGAACCAGACCTGGGCGCTGCAACCCTGGGCCACGAGCTTGATGACCATCAGGCGTTCCATCAGGCCTGGCTCCATTCGACCAGCGCCTGCGCCGGCAACAGCGGCTGCTGCAGCAGCTGCACGCCGAGCAGCGGGTCGATGACGCGCAGCTGTGCCACCACCGGCTCGACGTTCAGGCGCACGAACCAGCGCAGCCCCGGCCCGTCCGGCCGCTGCTCGAGCCCGACCGCACCGCTGATGGCGCCGCGCAGCAGCGCGTGGCCACCGAGCACCGCCAGGCCGGTGTCCGCCAAGGGCTGCACCGTCAGCACGAAGCTCTGGCGCACGCTCGCCTGCAACGTGGCGGCCACAGAGAACAAGGCGGCGTCCTCGGGCCCGCGCTGCCAAGCTCCGGCCAGGGGCACACTGGTATCGGTCGACAGGCTCAGCACCGAGCGCGAACCTGCGCGTGCCAGCGTGCCGGTGAAGCGCAGCGCTAGGCGGCAGGCGATCAGGTCGAACAGGCCTTCCAGGCGCATGTAGGGCGGCACGCCGATGCCCTCGGGTTTCTCGGCCCAGCCCCAGGTGATGCCGGCGCTGCCGACGAGCACGGCGGCCTCGACCGCCAGCTTGCCATCACTCACGCCACTCTCGCGTTCCCAGGCCGTGCACAGGCGCGCCAGGCCCTGCTGCAACTGCGCATCGAGCGCCTGAAAGCCGCGTGGCCAGGCCGTTGCATCAACGAGCTGGCCGTCGGCTTCACGCCGGCAGCGCGCCGGCACGGCGGCGGGTGCGGTTTCGACCGGCAGCAACCAGCCCGGGCCCGGCTCGCGGCGCCAGGCGATGAGGTGCTGCGTGGCGTCATAAGCGGCGAGCAGGGTCGAGATGCCGGCTATGGGCTGCCCGCGCGCGCGCAGGCCGCAACTGGCCACCGTCAAGACTGAAAACTGCGCTGAGTCTTCTTCGCCGATGTGCGCCAGCGTGCCGGCATCGGCCGCCACAGCCTGGGCCTGCACGCTGAAGGTAGCGTCGCCGGCCATGTCGCCGCGCAGCGCCCGCGCACCCGTCGGGCCCTGGCATTGCAGTAGCGGGTGCCACTCGCCGTCGCATCGATGTGTGGCCTTGACGCGCACCCGCAGCCGGGCCGCCGCGTCGCCATAGGCCGCGCGGCTGAGCAGCGTGATCTGCGTCGGCAGTTGCGGCGCGGTGTCGGCCAGCGCGTCCTGCACCAGCATCACGCTGGCCGCCTGGGGTGCGCAGGCTTCGCGCCGCCATGGGCCGCCCACGGCGGTGTAGTGCTGGCGCCAGGCTTGGTCGACCAGGCGCAGTTCGACCGCGTCGACATCACAGGCCGCGCCGAGCTGGATCGGCTCGCGCGGCAACAGGCTGGCCAGCTTGCCGGCGCGCGCGAGCTGCTGGTCGATGTGCCGCACCGCCTGCGCGAACTCGGCCGCCGCGGGCTGCCCCGTTTGCGGCGTGCTGTGCAGCTGCTCCTGCACGCGCACGCACAGCTGGTAGGCCTTGGCGCCCTCGTGGCGCTTGTCGTCGGTGAGGATCGCCGCCGCCCAGGGCTGGCGCGTGTCGAAATCGGCGCCGCAGACGGCCCAGCTCGCCAGGTAGCGCGTGACGCACACCATGTGCGTCAAGCCGCAGGCCGCCGCCCGCGTGGCGCCATGGGCCACGAACTCGTCGAAGCGTGCGCCGAGCCGCTCGCGCGCGCTGGGCAAGGCGCTGGCGAGCACGGTGGCCAGGCGCTGCAGGTCGCGCTGGCGCTGCAGCGTGCTCAGCCGCTGCGTCTGCTCCTGGCTCAAGCGCCACATGCTGCGCCGCCTTTCATGCCACGCCCGTGCTGACGCGCATCAGGCGGCCCGCGCTCACCGACCAGCGCGTCCAGTGGTCGGGGCTGAGCGTGACCAGCACATCGAAGCCGGCGTAGACCTGCGCCAGCTGGTCGGGCGCGGCCACGGGCAACAACGCCTCCAGCACCTCGGGGTCCATCCAGTCGACGCGTATCGCCTGGCCGTTGGGCAACTGCGCCTTGCACAACGCGCGGCCATGCGTGCGCATCGCCAGAAACGGCAGCCGGCTCTGGGCCATCGCGCCCCAGCCGCCGAAGCCGGCCGCGGCCTCGAGCAGCAGCCAGTCGGTGAACGCCGATTGCCGACGCAGCGACACCAGCACCGGTGCCGCGACGCGTTCGTCGGCGTCGAGCTCACCCGTCCACAGGCCGTCCCAGTCGTCGACATCACCCTGGGCCAGCCGTTCGCGCAAGCCCGGCAACTTGCTTGCCAGGAGCAAGGCGTAGACACGCTGGCGCGCATCGGCCCAAAGCGACTCGCGCTGTTGCGCCAACGACAGCGTGCTTGGTAACGCGCTTGGTAACGCAAACCCCGGCTGGCTCATCACCGTCAAGCCAGCGGGTCGTCTTTGTGGACGGTGTTGGCCGGTGCCTGCGGCGCCGTCGGGTTGGCTTTGCTCGCCGCACTGGCGCTGCCGCCCGAGCCGCCGGAGTTGTTCTTCACCATCGGGCCGACGATCGACACGCCGCTCGGGTCGAGCACGATGAAGGTGCCGCCGACTTTGATCGAGAGCGACGTGCCGCCATCGATGACGATGCCGGTGGTGGCCTTGATGTGCACCGAGCCGGTGGCGCTGATGGTCAACGAGCCGCCGGCATCGACATCCATCGCGCCGCCCGAGGTCACGGCCATCGCGCCGTCGCTCTTGATGTCGAGCGCACCGCCGACCTTCAGCCCGGTGGCGCCGATGACGCCGACGTTCAGGTCACCCAGTACCTTGGCGCTGGCGTCGGTGCCGACCTCGAGCTTGGCGGTCTTGCCGATCTTCAGGTCGAAAGCTTCGCCCACGGCTGCGGTGTGGTTCTTGCCGATGTCGACCTGGTTGTTGCGTATGACCTCGTCGGTGGCGTCGTTCTTCACCAGGCTGTGGCGGTTCTTCTCGGCCTGGAACCAGACGTACTCGCTGCCCTTCTTGTCGTCGAAGCGCAGCTCGTTGAAGTTGGTGGCGGCGCCACCTTTGCTCGAGCGTGAGCGGATGCCGTAGACGGTGGCCTGCGCCGGCAACTCGTACGGCGGCAGGTTGTCGCCGTTGTAGACGCTGCCGGTGATGAGCGGCCGGTCCGGGTTGCCTTCGAGAAAGCTGACCACGACCTCGTCGCCGATGCGTGGCGTGGTAATCATGCCGTAGCCTTTGCTCGCCCAGGGCGTGGCGACGCGGATGTAGCAGGTACTTCGTTCATTCTTCGGGCCGACACGGTCCCAGCGGAACCAGACCTTGACGCGGCCGAGCCGGTCGACGTGGATCTCGTCGCCGGCAGGGCCGACCACCACCGCCGTCTGCGGGCCGCGCACGATCGGTTTGGGTGTGAGCGCTTCGCTGGCGAAGGGTGCCGCCTGCGGCACGAGCTTCATCGTCGCCCGGAAGCCGAAGCCGCGTTCCGCCTGCGTGGCTTCCTCGTCGCCGAAATCGACCGCGAACCTGACACTGGTGATGAGGTAGCCACCGGCGTACTTGGGGTGATCGATGAAATCGAAGGACATGCCGGCGCCGACCGAGCGGCACGGCGTGGCCGACGTGGTGACCACATGCCCGGTCTCGAAGCGACGCACTTCGAGCTTGGCGTTGGTGGTGCCTTGTGCCGCATTGTTGGCGTCGCCGGGGTAGGCATAGGTGCCCGGCCAGTCGTAGACCTCGAGGTCACCTGGTTTGGGGTAGCCCACGGTGCGCTGGTCGGCCTTCTCGAGCTTGCTCGCGGGCGATTCGTAGTCGTAGTCGTCGTGCGTGAACTTCAGCGAGCGCAACTGCTGCGTCTGGCGCCACTGGGAGATGACGTCTTCGCGCACCTGCTCGGACTGCCGAAATGACCAGGCCAGCTTGCCCTCAGGCACCCTGGCATGACCCCCTGGACCATTGGCAAGCACCAGCGTGTGCCGCCCCTCGACATGGCTGAAGTAGTACCAGATGCCCTCTTCCTCCATCAAGCGGCTGACGAAGTTGAAGTCGCTCTCGCGGTACTGCACGCAGTACGGGCGCGTGCGCGGCGTGCCACTGAGCTTGGACGCGTCGAGCTGCGCGCTGCTGTAGTCGCCGAACACCGCCTGAATGATCTGCAGTGCGTTCTTGTCCTGGAAGATGCGGCAGTCGGCGCCCAGCGTGAGGTGCCATAACCAGGGCCGCAGCATGACGTGGTAGATGTCGTAACGGCCAACCGCGCCGCCGAGCTCCACCGACGTGATCCAGCCGTTGATGTAGCGGAACTGCGCGCCGGCTCGAAGCAACTTCACGGTGGCCAGCGTGCCCAGAAGTTTGGCAGGATCGATAGCCTCGAGCTGTTGCAAACGCGTCAGCTCGACGCGGTACTCGGGCAGCCGGCCAAGCTCCTCGCGGCCGTTCATGCGCCGAAAGCGCAAGACGTCGTCGCCGAGCGTGCAGATGAACCAGCCTTCTGACGATGTGGCCATGGCAGTTTCTCCTGGCGTCCTGGCGCTCGGTCCGCGGCTCAGTCGAAGCGGTAGGCGAAGTCGCCGTCCGCCGTGGTCAGCTCGATGCCGCGCAACTCGTCGCCGCGGCTCGTGCGCGTGAGGTATTCGACAGAGATCCTGGGCAGCACAGTGTTGGTGAGAATCGAGTCGATGATGCGGCCACCGGCATCGGCGTTGCTGCAGCGCTTGACGATCAGCGCAACGGCTTCCTCGCTGTAGGTGAACGGAATGCGGTGGTTGGTTTCGACGCGCTTCTTGATGCGGCCCAATTGCAGCCGCACGATGCGCCCGAGCATGTCGTCGGTGAGCGGGTAGTAGGGAACCGTCACCAGCCGCCCCAGAAGCGCCGCCGGGAAGACCTTCAGCAGCGGCGTCTGAAGGGCGTCGGCCAGCGCCGCGGGTTCAGGCAGCAGCTCGGGATCCTTGCACATGTTCATGATCAGCTCGGAGCCGACGTTGGACGTGAGCAGGATGATGGTGTTCTTGAAGTTGATCTGCCGCCCTTCGCCGTCTTCCATGCGGCCCTTGTCGAAGACCTGGAAGAAGAGCTCGTGCACGTCACTGTGCGCCTTTTCCACCTCGTCCAGCAAGACCACGCTGTAGGGCCGGCGGCGCACAGCTTCGGTGAGCACGCCACCTTCGCCATAGCCCACATACCCCGGCGGCGCACCCTTGAGTGTGGAGACGGTGTGCGCTTCCTGGAACTCGCTCATGTTGATGGTGATGACGTTGTGTTCACCGCCATACAGCGCCTCGGCCAGCGCCAGCGCCGTCTCGGTCTTGCCCACGCCCGAGGTGCCGCAAAGCATAAACACACCGATCGGCTTGTTTGGGTTGTCGAGCCTGGCGCGCGCGGTCTGGATGCGCCGCGCGATCATGTCCAGCGCATGCTGCTGGCCGATGACACGCTGGCCCAATGTTTCACCAAGGCGAAGCACTGCCTCCAGCTCGTTCTTCACCATGCGGCCGACGGGAATGCCGGTCCAGTCGGCCACCACGCTGGCCACCGCCTGCGCATCCACTGAGGGCATGATCAGCGGCGACTCGCCTTGCAGTTCGGCGAGCTTGTACTGTTCGACCCTCAAGGCCGCAAGCAGCGTTTCGCGCTCCGGATGCGGCGCGGCGCTTGCACCGTCGACGGCGAGGCTGCCTTCGCGCAGCTTGGCGCGCAGGGAGAGCACGGCGTCGACGATGGCCTTCTCACCCTGCCAGCGCGCCTGCAACGTCGCCAGGCGGGCGCGCTCGACGCCGAGCTTGTCGGCCACGTTGCTGCCGCGCGTGCCGATCACCACCCCCACCATGGCTTCGCGCTCGACGATGCCGGCCTCGACCTCCAGTGACTCGATGCGGCGCTGGCAGTCTTCCACCTCTGCCGGTGTCGCGTGCTGGCTCACGGCAACGCGCGCGCAGGCCGTGTCGAGCAGGCTGATCGCCTTGTCGGGCAACTGGCGCGCCGGGATGTAGCGGTGCGACAGCGCCACGGCCGACTCGATGGCTTCGTCGAGCAACTGCACCCGATGGTGCGCCTCAAGCACACTGGCCACGCCGCGCAGCATCAGGATCGCCTTGGGCTCGTCAGGCTCCTCCACCTTCACGACCTGAAAGCGCCGCGTCAACGCAGCGTCCTTCTCGATGTACTTCTTGTACTCGGCCCAGGTGGTGGCGCCGATGGTGCGCAGGGTGCCGCGCGCAAGCGCGGGTTTGAGCAGGTTGGCCGCGTCGCCCGTGCCGGCCGCGCCGCCGGCACCCACCAGCGTGTGCATCTCGTCGATGAACAGGATGATGGGCTTGGGCGCCGCCTGGACCTCGTCCATGACCTGGCGCAGGCGCTGCTCGAACTCTCCCTTCATGCTGGCGCCGGCCTGCAGCAAGCCCAGGTCCAGCGACAGCAGCGAGACCTCGGCCAACTGCGGCGGCACGTCGCCGCGCGCCAGCCGCTGCGCGAAGCCTTCCACCACCGCGGTCTTGCCGACACCGGCTTCGCCGGTGAGGATGGGATTGTTCTGGCGCCGGCGCATGAGGATGTCGATGATCTGGCGGATCTCTTCGTCGCGTCCGCTCACCGGGTCGGTCTTGCCGTCGCGGGCGCGCGCCGTGAGGTCGACGCAATACTTCTTCAGCGCCTCCTGCTTGCCCATCGCGGCGGGGGCCATCGCGGCGTTCTCGGCAGCGGGATCGCCGCCGATGCCAGCCGCCAGGCCCGATCCGTCTTGTGCGCCCAAAGGTGCTTCCGCGGTGCCGCCACAGATCGCGACGAAGTTTTCTGTCAAATCGTCAGCACGGATGCGTTCGAACTGGCGCGATATCCCCAGCAGCAGGTCGTGCAGGTGCTTGGTCTTCAAGATGCCGATCAGCAGGTAGCCAGAACGCACCTGCGGCTGGCCGAAGATCAAGGTGCCGTACAACCAGCCGTTCTTGATGCTCTCTTCGATGTGATCAGACAGGTCGACGATCGCGGTGGAGCCACGAGGCAGGCGATCCAGCGCAGTGGTGATGTCGCGCGCCAGCGTCGAAGTTTCGACCTGGTAGTGGCGTATGACGGCTTCGAGATCGGTGCCAGCCGTTTGCACCAGTTGGGCCAGCCAGTGCACCAGTTCGACATAGGGGTTGCCGCGCATCTTGCAAAAGACGAACGCGCTCTCGATCGACTGGTAGGCGATGGGGTTGAGCTTGCCGAACAACACACCACGGCTGATTCCACTCATGCTGATCGACCTCGGGTTGCGGCGCTGGCCAACGCGCGCTCGACGTCGATGCGCAGATCGTCGGCATCGCGTTGGCGACGGTAGGGGCCAAGCCAGGATGTATGACCAAGCGTTGTGCTGAGCGCTGCGAGCACGGTACGCGGCACCTCATGACGCACCAGGATCAGCTTGAGGTCCCACGCGAACTCGATGCCCACCCAATGCCGCACCAGCGCCTGCAGCCGCGCCAGTGTCTTGCCACCTGGCAGGAAGCGCCGGTACTGGTCGAGCGTTAGCGGGCCCATCGTGATGCGGAATTTGTGCTGCACGTCCCAGACGCTGCGGCCCAGCACCGTGCTGCGGCCCAGCACCGCGCCCTCACGCCGGCCGAGCCGGCTGCGTTCGCCGCGCGTCAGCGGCATCCAGTGGCCGCGCCACTGTTCGATGGCCACCGGGACGTCGAATTCGATGCGCAGCCAAGACAGCAAACCTTCGGCGTCGCGCACTTGCCGCGACAGGCGCCCGGCGAAATACAGCTTGCTGGTGTCGGGCAGCGCGTCGCGATCCTGCAAGCTGGGCAGGCCTGTGCCCACCAGCGCACCGATTCGGTTGAAGTAAGTCTTGCTACCGGCACGGTCCAGGCTGACGGCGGGCTGCGCATCGGCCCAGGCACGGTAAAACAGCAGTGCGAAGCGGTGCGTCAGCGTATCGAGGAAACGCTGCAAAGTCGGATCGGCATGGTGCAGTGCGCGGTCCCGTGTGTATTCGGTCAGGTGCAGCGGCAACGCTCCGTTCGAACCGAGCAAGCCGAAGATGCGTTGCATCAGCCGCGGTGGCGAACCCGCCTGGCGCAGCAGGCTGTGCAGTGATGCGGGCGCGAAGTCGAGCTCGGCCGGCTGCCCGACGCGCACGGGTTCCTCCTGTGGACGCAGGGCCTCGCCCAGCGGCGGCAGGTGGGGGTGGGCGCTGGCGATGCGCCGCAGCGTCTGGTAGAAGTCAAAACTGAAGGGCTGCGCCGCCACTTGCTCGAGCCATGCCTCGTGCCGTTGTGTGCGGTCTGGTGGGTTGAGGTCGGCTGTCATGACTTATCCCGCAGGCCGCGCGCCGAGCTCCGGCCGCCAGCGCATCAGTTCGCCTCGCGTGAGCGAGTGCAGTGTCGTCTCGACAAAGCTGTTCAGCGACGCGTGGCGCGTGAAAAAACGGTGCAGCACACCCGCGAACATGACGGCACTGCCACCTTCGTGGCCGAGCTCGTCCATCGTTAGTTCGATACTCAGGCCACGCGAAAACGCCACGGGCCCGGGCACCGGATGCCGGCGCACGACCGCCCGGGCATCGAGCTTCTGAATCGATTCGATCATGCGCCGTTGCGCGGGCTCGCCGCCCATGGGCAGGCGACCGAGCAAGTCGTGCAGAGCTGCTGCACCTTCGCCACTGCCGGGGTCGAGCAGCGACAGATAGTTCAGCGACAACAGGTTCAGCAGTCGCCATGCGACCCCGCCTTCACGCAGCGCGCTGTAGGGCCGCGACGGGCCAGCGATGGCACGCACGCCCTCCACCGGGATCCCGGCTTCGAGGGTGAACGGCGACACCGAACCGCCAGCCGACAAAAACACGGGAAGGTCGCGGTTCGTGCACCGCAGCTGCACACTGAGCTGGCGCAGAGCGTGCGGAATCGGCGCGTCATCGGGGTCGACCAGCGACAGAAAAACCTCCGAACCGGTATAGCCCGACCGCGGGCCGTCGCGACGGGCTTTCTCGGACAGCAGCCGCGGCTCGCGCCAGATGCCGTAGTAGGCGCTTTGGTACGGCGACGGGTGATGGTTCGGCGCGAACAGCGGCAGGAAGCGCCGCTCTTGCCCGAGCTCGTCGAAGCCGCTGGCAGCCTGCACGTCGTAGACCTCGTAGTCCAGCGGCGCCGTGCGTTCGGGAACGACATGGAACTCATGATGGCCGTCGTCGACGGCGATGCGGTCGGCGCGCTTGCCGAACAAGTTGATCGCAGGCACGCAATGCAGGCTGAAGTTTGCGGCTTCGATCAGGCCGTCAAGATCGATACCGGGACGCGAGAACAGGAACTGCAGTTCCAGATCGCCACCCGGCAAGGCCGGCAAGACCGCCGCGAGACCACCCAGATCGAAGAATCGAAAACGCGCCGGGAACGCGAAGTACTCCTGCAGCAGCCGCAAGCCCGACATCATGCGCAGTTGCACCGGCAGCATGGCGTCGGCGTCGTCGTAGCCAACCGCACGCAGCTGCTCGGCGGCGATCAGTCGTCGCGTTTCGGGCTTGCCCTGGGCGCTTGCGAGCACGCCGACAAGCGACGTGGTGAGCAGTTCGTGCAGGCGCAGTGCGACGTCGTTCTGCCCCCCGATGTAGAAGCGCAGTTCCGCCGCTTCAAGCTTGGCCAACACCATGTCATCCGGCAATTTGAGGCGTACACGAACGCCGCAGCGTGGACGCTCGGGCATTGCGAGTGTCGAGAGTTTCAGATCGGCGAGGTTCAGAAAGTACTCCGCCGACTCCGTCACCAGCGGCGTGAGCTGCAGTTCCTGTGCGGTGCGGAACTCGCATCGAGTACGGGTATGGGTTGGCGGCGTCGCCAATAGCGGCGTGTCGCGCGGTAGTCGCGGCGCACGCAACAGGTTGGCGTCGGCGCGCACCGGTTCGACCTGCGCCACCATCATTGCCGGCAGCGGCGCGAGCAGGTTCGGATACAGCAGTTCGAGCAGGCGATGCGAGAGGCGCGGGAACTCAGCGTCCTGCTTGAGCTGCACTCGGGCCGCGAGGAAGGCGCAACCTTCGAGCAGCCGCTCGACATAGGGGTCCGCGACCTCGAGCGATTCCATGCCCAGGCGCGAGGCGATCTTTGGAAATTCGCGCGCGAACTCGCCACCCATCTCGCGCAGATAGCGAAGTTCCTGGTTGTAGTAACGCAGCAGGCGTGGGTCCATGATGCCTGTGTTTCAGCGCATGTCACGCAGTTGCGTGTCGCCAGTCTCAAGCTCGACGTCGGCCGCGAGCAGCAACTCAAGTGGCATGGGCTGCGCCCAGAGCTGACCGCGGATCATGAGCTGCAGACAGTTGTGATGCTGCTGGGAATCAATCTGCAACGTCACCGTCAGCGACTTGGCGTCGATGCGCGGCTCGAAGGTCGCGATCGCCTGCTTCAGTGCGGCCTCCATCGTTGGCAGGTCGAGCGTGGACTTGGTGACTCCGGCGAAGGCCGGCATGCCGTAGTTCAGCACCGAGCGTCGCGCGTGCTCGTTCGGCCGCCACATCTCGAGTTCGTCCTTACGCCTGGACGCCGGCTCGGGCTCAGGCCGCGTGCTGTTGAACAGCCAAGACAGGTCGCGCAGCACCGCCGCACGTAACTGCTGGCGCGACAGCACACGCTCTTCGGCGGTCTCGCGGCTGGCCTCGGGATGTTGGTCAGTCAGCCGGTCAAGCAGCGAAGGTTGCAGGCGGTCTCGCGCAGCGATCTCAGCCATCGGCGCGCACCAGTTCGATAGTGCGTACCGACAACAAGTCGTGCTCGTCAAGGTCGGTGACCAGCACCCGCTGCCCGAGACCGAGCCAACGCTCGGGCCCGTCTTCGTGCCACTCGGTCTTGCGTGCCATCAGGATTTTCTCATCGTCGCTCTTCTCGGAGCCCGGATAGCGTGTGGGCAGCATCGCGACGGCCTCGCCGCCGTTGGTGAATTGAAGTTGCGCGGGCAGCCAGACGAAGTCGCGCAGGTCGACGGGGGCTTCGATGTCGACGCGGGCGAGGCGGTTGAACGGGATCCAGTAGTAGCGGCCGTTGATCATCGCTTCGAGCACGGGGCCGAGCCGCGAATCGGCGTCGGCGATCCACGCGAAAGGCGCGCCGTCGATCGTGCCGCAGGT
>JANMMH010000719.1:0-2028 GCA_031373055.1 Rubrivivax sp.
CTGGAGCGAAGCCGGCTGTGGCGCTGTGCGTAGCGAAGTAAAGGAGGAGGGTCGGGTACTCCCGGCCCGGGGGAGCAAGCCCGGACACAAACAGTCCTGTGGACTGTTTGTGCCTGGCGAGCGCATGGGCCTCTGCGCCCATGCATGAACGGAGCACAGCGGCGCAGTCGGCTTCGCGGGCCTCGGGCAGCGTGCTAGCGCGCGTGGAGAATCTAGGCATGGACCCACAGACCCAACATCGCCTACTCACCGCCGCCCGCGCCGCGCGCGAACACGCGCATGCACCCTATTCAAACTTCAAGGTCGGCGCAGCCTTGCTCGACGAGCAGGGCCGCATCCACGCCGGCTGCAACGTCGAAAACGCCGCCTACCCGCAAGGCGTGTGCGCCGAAGCCGGGGCGCTCTCAGCCCTGGTGTTGGCAGGGGGCACCGAAGTACATGCGGTGCTGGTGATGGCCGACGCGCCGGAGCCCGTGACACCCTGCGGGGGCTGCCGCCAGAAACTACGCGAGTTTGCGAGTGCGAGTACGCCAGTGCTGGTAGCTAACACGCAAAATGCGCTGCATCACCTCACCCTGGGTGAGCTGCTGCCGCACAGTTTTGGCCCCGATCACTTGCGCAGTTAGTTCCGACGTACACACCATGAACCTAGACGACGCCATTGCGGCCAGCACCACCACCTTGCGCGAACGCGCCGGCGCGCTCGCGCCGAAGATCGCCGTGCTGCTGGGTTCCGGCTGGGGCCCGGTGGCCGATCTCGTGCAAGACGGCGTGGACGTGCCCTATCGCGAGCTGCCTGCCTTCCCACTCCTTGGCGTGGGCGGGCACGCTGGCAACGTGCGCCTGGGCCGCATCGCCGGGCGTGACGTTGCCGTGCTCGCCGGGCGCAAACATGCGTACGAGACGGGTGACGCCGACGGCATGAAGGGCGCCATCCGCACCCTGGCTGCGCTGGGCATCACGACACTGATCCAGACCAATGCAGCAGGCAGCATGGATGTGGCCATGAGCCCGGGCGAGCTGATGTTGATCGACGACCACATCAACATCACGCAACGCACGCCGCTCTTGAACGAGCCGGGCGACCGCCGCTTCATCGACATGTCGACGGCCTACGACCCCGCGCTGCGCGACCTCGCCCTTGAAGCCGCCGCCTCGCAGGGCATCACCCTGCACCAGGGCGTCTATGCCTGGGTGCTGGGCCCGCAGTTCGAGACGCCGGCTGAGATCCGCATGCTGCGCGGCTTGGGCGCGCAGGCCGTGGGCATGAGCACCGTGCCCGAGACCATCCTGGCGCGGCACGCGGGCTTGCGCGTGCTGGCGCTGTCGATGTTGACCAACATGGCCGCCGGCATGGACAGCCAGACCTTGAGCCACGCCCACACCTTGGCCACTGCCGGCACCGGCAGTGCCAAAGCCGTGCGTTTGATGCAGGCCGTGATCGCGGCCATGGAGCCTTGAGATGACCCACCAGATGACCCACCAGATGACCCACCTTCTGCAGGTTAGTTTTCGAACCGTCATCGTCGCTACGGTCGCGGTGCTCGCCGCCTGCGCCACCCCGCCGGCCGAGCGCGCGCCGCTGAAGCTGACCATCCTGCACACCAACGACCACCACGGCCGCTTCTGGCCCAACGCTGACGGCGAATACGGCATGGCCGCGCGCAAGACGCTCATCGACCGCATCCGCGCCGAAGTCAAAGCCAGCGGTGGCCATGTGCTCTTGCTCGACGGCGGCGACATCAACACCGGCGTGCCCGAGTCGGACATGCAAGACGCCGAGCCCGACTTCAAGGGCATGAACCTCATCGGCTACGACGCCTCGGCCGTGGGCAACCACGAGTTCGACAAGTCGCCCGCCGTGTTGGCGCGCCAGCGCAGCTGGGCCAACTTCCCGCTGCTGGCGGCCAACATCTACAAAGACGGCAAGCGCATGTTTGCGCCCTACGCACTCTTCGAGCGCGGCGGCTACAAGATCGCGGTGATGGGCATGACCACCGAAGACACCCGCATCATGGTGCTGCCGGC
>JANMMH010000728.1:0-2027 GCA_031373055.1 Rubrivivax sp.
CAGCGCGACTTTGGCGGCACCAAGAAGTGGCGCACCTGCCATGTCTCTGACGGCACCGGCCACGCCATGCTCTACGCCGTGAGCGACCGTGCCATCGCCGAGGGCATCCCCGTGCACGAGCGCGTGGAAGCCATCGCGCTCATCTGCGAAGGCGCGCGCTGCCATGGCGCGGTGGTGCGTAACCTGATAACGGGCGACGTAAGCGCCTTCGTGGCCAAGGCCACGGTGGTGGCCAGCGGCGGCGCCGGGCGCCTGTACCGCGCCACCACCAACGCGGTGATCTGCGAAGGCATGGGCCTGGCCATCGCGCTGGACACCGGTATCGCCACGCTTGGCAACATGGAAGCGGTGCAGTTCCATCCGACGGCGATCTTTCCGGCCGGCATCCTGGTCACCGAAGGCTGCCGCGGCGACGGCGGCCTGCTGCGCGACGTCAACAACCACCGCTTCATGCCCGACTACGAGCCCGAGAAAAAAGAGCTGGCCTCACGCGACGTGGTGGCGCGGCGCATGGAAACGCACATCCGCGCCGGCAAGGGCGTGGCCTCGCGCTTTGGTGAACACCTGTGGCTGGACATCACGCTGCTGGGCCGCGCGCACATCGAAAAAAACCTGCGCGAGGTGAAAGAGATTTGCACCTCCTTCCTGGGCATCGACCCGGCCGAGCAGTTGATCGCCGTGCGCCCGGCGCAGCACTACACCATGGGTGGTGTGCGTACCGACCACACGGGGCAGAGCCCCACGCTGAAGGGTCTCTTTGCCGTGGGTGAGGCCGCCTGCTGGGACCTGCACGGCTTCAACCGCCTGGGTGGCAATTCGGTGGCCGAAACGGTGGTGGGCGGCATGATCGTGGGCGACTTCGTGGCCGACTTTTGTGACGCGGCGGCCAACGACGCGAGCATCCCCACCGGCTTGGTGCGCGAGTGCGTCGCGGCCGAGCAGGCCAAGCTTGACGCGCTGGTGCAGCGCCGCAGTGGTGAAGACGCCTCGGCACTGCGCGTGGCGATGCAGGAGTTGATGACGAACAAGGTGGGCATCTTCCGCAGCGGGCGTGAGCTGACTGAAGCGGTGGCCAGCTTGCAGCAATTGCTTGAGCGCAGTCGCCATATCGGTCTGCGCCAGCACACGGCCGGTCCTAACCCCGAGCTGGTGACGGCCTACCGCACGCAGAAGATGCTCAAGCTGGCGCTGTGCGTGGCCCATGGTGCTTTGATGCGGACTGAGAGCCGCGGCGCGCATTTCCGCGAAGACCACCCCCGGCGTGACGACGTGCAGTGGCTCAAGCGCACGCTGGCGAGCTGGCGCCACGAAGGCGACCACCTGCCCACGCTGAGCTACGAGCATCTGGACGTGATGGCCATGGAGCTACCACCGGGCTGGCGTGGTTACGGCAACCGCGACCACCTTGAGCATGCGCACACGCCCGTGCGCGCGGCCGAGGTCGCCGCCTTGCGTGCGCAACACGGGGCCGCGACTCGCGTTGAGGTGCAGCAGGCGCTGATGCCTTATTCGGGCCTGTTGCCCGAGCGCCTGCGTGGGCGCAACGAGCGCCTGGGCGAGCCGCTGTGAGCTCTGCGATGAAGACCATCACGATCCACCCGGCGCCAGTCACCGGGTTCGCCACCGGACCCGCGCCCGCACCCACCGCCGGCGCACGCCGCCTGCGCATCAACGTGCTGCGCTGCAACCCGCAGCAGCGTGAGACCGTGCCGCATTGGCAGCTCTACGAGATCGACGACGCCGAAGGCATGACGCTCTTCATCGCCTTGAGTGAGATCCGCGAAAAGCTCGACCCTTCGCTGCAATTCGACTTCGTCTGCCGCGCCGGTATCTGCGGCAGCTGCGCCATGCTGGTCAATGGACGCCCGGCCTTGGCCTGCCGCACGCTCACCAAAGACCTGGGCGGCGACATCACGCTGGCGCCGCTGCCGGCCTCGGCGAATATGGGGAAAGAGCATGAGAAGCCGTCGGCTTTCGTCTACACGCGAATGGCTGACGAGACGAAGTAAGCACGACGGAATTGAAAT
>JANMMH010000755.1:0-3416 GCA_031373055.1 Rubrivivax sp.
ATTTCGGGCTTTGCCGATGGTTGGGACGCCGTGAAGTTCTTGGTGTTGCCCATCGGCCTGTCGCTCATCGCGCGCCTGGGCGGTGAGGCGCGGCTGTACCGCGCCATGTTCCTGGAAGAAATCGGCAAGGACTACGTGCGCACGGCGCGCGCCAAAGGCCTGGCGGAGAGCGCCGTGCTCTACCGCCATGTGCTGCGCAACGCGCTCATTCCCATCATCACGAGTGCGGGCAGTTACCTGCCGTATGTCTTCCTCGGCAGCCTCGTCTTCGAGAGCTTCTTCGGACTGCCGGGCCTGGGTGCCTACGTCATTGAAGCCATCGGCAAACAAGACTTCGCCATCGTGCGCACCATGGTCTTCCTCGGCTCACTGCTCTACATCGCCACCTACATGCTGATCGACGTGGCCTACACCTGGGTCGACCCTCGGGTTCGGCTGGAGTAGGGCGATGCCGAAGTTCGTGCTGCTCTGGACCGACGCCGCCATCTGGCTGCTGGTGCTTGCCATGGTCGTCTACGCGGTGATGGTGATTCGTCGCCCGCTCTTGGCGGCGAACTGGCAAAAGGTCTTCCACGACCCCGCGGCACTCTCATCCTCGATCATCCTGGCGCTGTGCCTGGGCGTCACCTTGCTCGATAGTGTGCACTACCGTTCACTGTTAGCACCAGCCACTGGCGTGAAGGACGCCGCGCCGATGTACGACACACGCACACGCTCGCTGCTCGACGCTGCGCTGTCGGACTTGATCGACGCGCGCGAATCCACCTACTCGCGGCCGCTGTCCTATGTGGGCTTCACCAAAGAGTCGCTGCTCGTCGGCGCGGAAGTCAAGCGCGTGGCGCCGCGTTTGAAGTTTGGTGGGGCGCACCTCAAACACCCTGATTCCGAATGGGCGGGTGACCTGATGTGGCGCACCGGCGTGGGCCTGGCGGCTGGCGCACTGGTGGCGCTGGCGCTGTGCGCAGCGCTCATCGCCGCAGTGGCACGCAGCCGCCGCGCGGCGTTCACCGTGACGGCGCTGCGCATCCTGCATCGCGACGGCACGATCCCCTGGCGTGCGGGCCTGTGGACCATCGTCGTGCTCGGGCTGCTTGCCGGCCCGGCGGCCATGCTCTCGGGCCCCTACCACCTGATGGGCACCGACCTCACCGGCAACGACGTGCTCTATCAAGCGCTGAAGAGCATCCGCACGGCCTTCGTCATCGGCACGCTGGCGACCGTAGCTACGCTGCCGCTGGCGGTGGTACTGGGCATCATGGCGGGCTATTTCAAGGGCTGGGCCGACGAGCTGATCCAATACCTCTATACCGTGCTGTCGTCGGTGCCTAACGTACTCTTGATCGCGGCCTGTGTGCTGATGGTGCAGGTGTTCCTGGACAAACACCCCGAACTCTTCGAGACCGGCGTCGAGCGCGCGGACCTGAAGCTCTTTTTGTTGTGCACCGTGCTCGGCCTCACCGGCTGGGCCGGCCTGTGCCGATTGCTGCGCGGCGAGACACTGAAATTGCGCGAGCTTGACTACGTGCAGGCGGCCAGTGCTTTCGGCGTTAGCGACACGCGCATCATGCTGCGCCACATTTTCCCGAATGTGGCGCACCTGATGCTCATCGTCACCGTGCTCGACTTCTCGTCGCTGATCTTGTACGAAGCGGTGTTGTCGTATGTGGGTGTGGGCGTCGACCCTTCAATGAACAGCTTCGGCGGCATGATCAATCTGGCGCGCAACGAGATGAGCCGCGACCCCGTGGTGTGGTGGAGCTTCGCGGCAGCCTTCGGCTTCATGGTCACGCTGGTGCTGGCGGCCAACCTCTTTGCCGACGGTGTGCGTGATGCGTTTGACCCGCGGGCAAGGGTGTTCCGGCGCAAGCGCTTGGTGGCCAGGGGCAAGGCGGCCTGACCATGCTGCACATCGACAATCTCCACGTAGAACTCGACGTCGATTCCGGCGTCGTGCGCGCCATCGAATCTTTAAGCCTGGCCATCGCACGCGGTGAGACCTTCGCGCTGGTCGGCGAATCGGGCTGCGGCAAAAGCATGACGGCGCTGGCGTTGATGCGGCTCTTGCCCGAGAACGGCGAGGTGAGCGCGGGCGATGTGCACATCGGCCAGGGCGCGGGTGCCATCGACGTGCTGGGCCTGCCAGAGTCAAGCATGCGCGGCGTGCGTGGCGGGCGCATCGGCATGATCTTCCAGGAGCCGGCGACGAGCCTGAACCCCGTCATGCGCGTGGGCGACCAGATCGTCGAGACCATCGAAGCCCACACCGCCCTACGCGGCGCGGCGGCGCGCACCAAAGCCATCGACTGGCTCAGGCGCGTGGGCATCCCCGAGCCCGAGCGGCGCATCGACGAGTACCCGTTCCGCATGAGCGGCGGCCAGAAGCAGCGCGTGATGATCGCCATGACGCTGGCGGCCGAGCCTGACTTCCTGATCGCTGATGAGCCGACGACGGCGCTGGACGTGACGATCCAGGCGCAGATCCTGGACCTGCTCAAAGACCTTCAGCGCGAGCACCGCATGGGCCTCTTGCTCATCACCCACGACCTCGCGGTGGTCTCGGGCATGGCGCAGCGCGTGGCGCTGATGTACGCCGGGCAGATCGTTGAAGTGGCGAGCGCTGAAGACTTCTTTCGTGCGCCCAAGCACCCATATGCGCAAGCGCTGCTGCGCGCGCTGCCGGGTGCGGGGCGGCGTGACGAGCCGCTGGAGGCCATTGCCGGCACCGTGCCGCCGATGACGCAAGACTTCCCCGGCTGCCGCTTCGCGCCGCGCTGTGCACGTGTGATGGCGCATTGCGCGAGCACCCTGCCGCTGCTGGTGGACGTGGGCGCGAGGCACCAGGTGCGCTGTTTGTTGTTCGCGCTCCCCGGAGCGCCTTCGGCGCTTCCCCCCCGGGGGGGCGACGCTGCTGGACTGATGAAGCCAGACCCAGAGCGTCCACTTGAGGGGCGCGCGTCGCGCGTCGCTGCGGTTACTGGTGACGCCGTGCCGCTGCTCGACGTGCAAGATCTCAAGGTGCGCTTCCCGCTCAAACGCAGCCTGCTCGGCGGCACCCGCACGTGGTTTGACGCCGTGGGCGGTATCTCGTTCAGCGTGGCGCGCGGCCAGACGCTGGCGCTGGTGGGTGAGTCGGGATGTGGCAAGACGACCACCGGCAAGGCCATCGTGCAACTGCTGCGCCGCATTGCCACCACCGAGGGCCAGGCACTGCTTGATGGGCAAGACCTCTTCACGATGCAAGGTGAGGCTTTGCTCGCCGCGCGGCGTGAGGTGCAGATCATCTTCCAAGACCCCTTTGCCTCGCTCAACCCGCGCATGCGCGTCTTTGAGTTGTTAGAAGAAGGTTTGCAGGCGCTGCGCCCTGACATGGATGCGCCGGCACGTCGCCAGCGCATCGAGCAGCTCACCGAACAGGT
>JANMMH010000770.1:0-27497 GCA_031373055.1 Rubrivivax sp.
TTCAGGGCGCTGGACGCCAACTCTAAGGGCGGCCTCAAACCCGATCGGCTATTGGCCATGGCCGTCGGCGCTTGAGCGCGATCACTACTCAATGCAAACAGCGCCATAAGCATTCCCTAAGCGGAGCCGGCCACCCCCATCCCGGCTGCGACGACAACAACACTACCCCGCAGGCGCCGCGTCGGCCCCCCGTTTCCCATCGGCCGCAAAGAATGCATTGATCGTCTGGCCGCTGGCGGCGTCGGCAAAGCCGTCGAAGTTGCCGTGCTGCGCCAGCTGCTGCGCCGCACGCACAAAGCCACCCCAGGCCGTGCGTGCTAACGCGCCACCCACGCTGACACGGCGCACGCCCAGGGCGGCGGCCTGGGCCACCGTCATGCCGCCCGGTTTACTCATCAAGAGGTTCACGGGTTTCGGCGCCACAGCCTGCACCACGGCGCTGATCTGCTCGGGCGTGTGGATGCCAGGCGCATAGAGGCAATCGGCGCCGGCGTCGGCGTAAGCCTTCAGCCGCGCGATGGTCTCGGTGAGATCAGGGCGGCCGACGAGGAAACACTCGGCGCGGCCCACGAGCAGCGTGTCGCCACCCGCCACGTCGATGGCGCGGCGTGCGGCGCGCACGCGCTCTACTGCCTCGTCGATGCTGAAGAGCGGGCGCGCGGCCAGGCCCGTTGAATCTTCGATGGACAGGCCGGCGACACCGGTCTCGATGGCCATGCGCACATGTGTGACGACAGCCGCAGCGTCCGCAGCAAAGCCGTTTTCGAAGTCGGCATTCAGCGGCACGTCGGTGGCCTCGACCATGGCGTGCAAATGCTCTAGCGCCATGTCCAGCGTGATGCCGTTGTCCGGCCGCCCCATGGCCCAGGCAAAGCCTGCGCTGGTGCTGGCCAGCGCCTTGAAGCCCAGGCCTTGCAGCCAGCGCGCGCTGCCCACGTCCCAGGGATTGGGCAGAACGAAGCAGCCCGCGATGTGCAGTTGCTGGAAGGCTAGTCGTTTGTCGGCAATGCTCGCTCGCGTCTGGGCCATGGGTGATGCTCCTGTGCTGGGACGAAAGCCGTATCTTGCACGTCAACCCTTCAGGAGAGCACATGTCCTCGATGCAACGCCGCCATTTCCTCGCCGGCCTCGGCGCCACGGCCACGGCCGCCCTGAGCCCTTCCTTGCACGCCGCGATGGGGCCGAACGACAAGTTCGACCTCGTGATCAAGGGTGGCGAGGTGCTCGACCCCAGCCAGGGTCTGCGCGGCAAGCGCGACATCGGCATGCGCCACGGCCTGGTCGAAGCCATTGAAGCTGACATCCCCGCCGCGCGCGCCACACGCGTGCTCGACGCCAGTGGGCGCACGGTGCTGCCGGGGCTGATTGACCTGCATTCGCATGTCTTCCCCTACGGCTCGGCCATCGGCATCCCGGCTGATGAGCTGGTGCAGCACCAGGGCACGACCACCGCCGTCTCGGCCGGTGACGCCGGCGCCAACAACTTTGCGGCCTTTCGCCGCTATGTCGTGGGGCAGACGCGCACGCGGCTCTACGCCTTTGTGCACATCGCGAACATGGGGCTGGCGGGCTTCCCCGTGCCCGAGCTTTTCAACATCGACTACGCCGACGCTGAAAGTGCGGCGCGCACCATCGCCGAAAACGCCGACCTGGTGCTGGGTGTGAAGGTGCGCATGTCGCAAAACGTCATCAACAAACACGGTATGGAGCCCTTGAAGCGCGCCATCAGTGCGTGTGAGCTGTCGGGCAAGCCGATGAAAGTGATGTGCCACATCGGCGGCGTGGAAACGGCCGAGCTGATGTCGCAGATTCTTGACGCGCTGCGACCGGGCGACGTGCTAACGCACTGCTACTCGGGTGCGCCCAACATGATCAACCAGTTCACCAACATCGTGCAGGGCGGCCGGCTATTGCCCGCTGCGCTGGAAGCCAAAAAGCGAGGCGTGATGTTCGACATCGGCCACGGCGGTGGCAGCTTTGATTTCACGGTGGCCGAAGCGGCGATCGCGCAAGGCGCCTCGCTCGACGTGATCTCATCAGACATCCACGTCTTCTCGGGCAACACGCCGGGCATGCCTTACCTGACCTGGGTCATGAGCAAGTTCCTGGCCCTGGGCTTCACGCTGGAGCAGGTGGTGACGATGGCCACCGCCAACCCGGCCAAGGTCATCAACCGGCTGCCCAAACTGGGCACGCTACAAATCGGCGCGCCGGCCGACGCCACGCTGGTGGAGCTGGTGAGCGGGCCGGTGGAGTTTGTCGATACGCGCAACAACAAGCGCAGTGGCAAGCTCTTCATGCGCCCGGCCAACGTGGTGGCCGGCGGCGTGCCGTTTGGCCGGCCTTACGGCTCGCCGTTTGCGCCGAGGTAGCGCCCAGGGAGCGCCGCGCAGCGGCAACCCCGTTGCGCTATCACCGCACCGTACATGACAACGCCCCGCATGCGGGGCGTTGAGACTTGAGGCGACGGCTGCAAGCGCCGCGCTTCGTGTTTACTTCTTGGCCGGGGCGCTGGCCGCAGCCGCTGCCGGCTTGGCGTCTTTGCCGTCCTTCTTCGCCGCCGCAGCCTTGTCGGCCTTGGCTTTCTTGGCGTCGTCGGCTTCCTTGGCCTTGGCAGCCTTCTTGTCCTCTATCTCTTTCTTCGCGGCGGCCTTCTTCTCGTCGGCGCTCATGGCTTTGGCCTCGGCCTTGGCGGCTGGGGCTGCGGCCACAGCGGGCGTGGCCGGCTTGGCGGGTTCAGCCTTGGCGGGTGCCGCAGCAGCGCCCTTGAAGGCCGTGCCGTTGACGGTCAAGCCGGCGGTGGAGAACTTGGCGGCGTTGCCGTCGCCCACGCCCTTGACGCGCTCGACCATGTCGTCCCAGCTCTTGAAGGCGCCCTTCTTGCGCTCGTCGATGATTTTGGTGGCGATGGCCGGGCCGATGCCCTTGACGCCTTCAAGTTCGGCCTGGCTGGCCTTGTTGGCGTCAACGGCAGCAAAGGCGGCAGCGGCGAAAAGTGCCAACAGTGTGGCAATGAGTTTCTTGAACATGGTGTCCCTCGGGTGGATGAAGTAGTGGTGTCGATTCAGCACGCGCTGCATGTGCAGCAGGCCTTGTGCGCTTCTAAAAGCCCAAAGCCCGGGCCACAACGGCGGCGGCGGATTGTGCGTTGACCGTGGTGACCCGTGCTGCCGATATGCTTGCCCGCTGCCCCACCGTCCGCCTCTTCACCCACACCTTGATCCCACCTCATGACCCGCATCCTCATCGCCGGCTACCAGCACGAGACCAATACCTTCGCGCCGAGCCTGGCCGACTGGGCCGCCTTCACGCGCGGTGACTCTTTCCCGGCCTTCGTGCGCGGCCAGGCCATGGTCGACGCGCTTCGTGGCATCAACATCCCCGTGGCCGGCTTCATCGACGCCGCCGCGCGCCAGGGCTGGCAGCTGATTCCCTCGTGCTGGGCCGGTGCCATCCCGTCGTCGTACGTCACGCGCGACGCCTTCGAGCGCATCGCGGCGGCCATCTGCGACGACATCCGCAGCGCGCAAGCCGGCGGCCTGGACGCCGTCTACCTCGACCTGCACGGCGCGGCGGTGGCGGAGCATGCCGACGACAGCGAAGGCGAGCTGATCGAGCGCGTGCGCGCGCTCGTGGGGCCGCGCGTGGCCATCGTCGCCAGCCTGGACCTGCACGCCAACGTCACCGAGCGCATGCTGCGCCTGAGCGACGCGCTGGTGTCTTACCGCACCTATCCGCATGTGGACATGGCGGCCACCGGCGAGCTTGCCGCCGAGCTGCTGGCGCGGCGGCTGAAGGCGGGCGTGAAGGAGCCGATGCACTTTCACAGGCTGCCGTTCCTGATCCCGCTTAACGCCCAAAGTACGTGGATGCAGCCGGCACAAGGCCTCTACGACGAACTCGTGGCGCTCGACCGCGAGCACGGCGTGGTGCTTAGCTTTTGCATGGGCTTCCCGGCGGCCGACTTTGCTGAGTGCGCGCCCATGGTCTGGGGCCATGGCGCGCGCGCGCAGCAGGCGGTGGCGCAGCTCTACGCCCGCGCGGCTGAGCCTTCGCAGTGGCAGCTCACCGTGCTGCCCGCGCGGGAAGCCGTGGTTCAGGCCATGGCGCTGGCCGAGACGTCGCCCAAGCCCGTGCTCATCGCCGACACGCAGGACAACCCGGGCGCCGGCGGCGACAGCAACACCACGGGCATGCTGCATGCCTTGATCGCGCAGGGCGCAGGCACCAAGTTCCCCGGCCAGGTGGCGCTGGGTTTGATGTTCGACGCGGCGGCTGCGCGCGCGGCGCACGAGGCCGGCATCGGCGCCATGCTCGACATCACGCTGGGCACGGCGGTCCCCACCTTCACCGGCCAGGCCAGCGACCCGCCGCTGCGTGGCCGCTTCAAAGTGCTGGCCTTGAGTAACGGCCAATGTACGCTGACAGGGCCGATGATGACCGGTCTCACCGTCAAGCTCGGTTTGAGCGCGTGTCTTGAGATCGAAGGCATCCGCGTCGCTGTGGTCAGCGGCAAGAAGCAGCTGCTGGACCGCGCGCTCTTGCGCATGGTCGGCATCCACGCCGAGCAGATGCGCATCGTGGTGGTGAAGAGCTCCAACCACTTCCGTGCCGACTTTCAGCCGCATGTCAGCGCGGTGATGGTGGCCAAGGCGGCGGGGCCGATGGCCGCCGACCCGGCGGACTTGCCCTGGACGAAGCTGCCAGCGTCGACAAGGCGCCGGCCCTGACACGGTGCCCGGCGCAAACCCGGCGCAAGCGCGTGAACTACGCCGCCACGGCGACCCGGTTGCGCCCCAGCCGCTTGGCTTCGTAGCAAGCGGCGTCGGCGTCGCGCAGCACCTCGGCGGCATTCGCGTGCGTGCCGTTGACGGCGACCAGGCCGATGCTCGCGCCCACGCTGTGGCTTTGCCCGTCCCAGCTCAGCCGGTAATCGTCCACGGCAGCGCGCAGCTTCTCGGCGATGGCCAAGGCCCTTGGAATCGGACACCCCAGCAGCAGCACTGCAAACTCGTCACCACCCAGCCGTGCCACGGTGTCGGCCTTGCGCAAACACGATTCCAACTCGCGTGCAATGTCGCGTAGCAAGGTGTCACCGGCCGCGTGGCCGCCGGTGTCGTTGACTTGCTTGAAGCGGTCGAGGTCGATGAACAAGGCGCAAAAGGGCAGCTCGGTGGCTTGCGTGGTGGCGTCGTCGAGCATGACTTCGAACGCCGCGCGGTTGGTAAGGCCCGTGAGCTTGTCGTGGCTGGCCGCCCACGACAAGCGCGCATGCTGCTGGCGCGCTTGCGTGATGTCGGTGATGACCCAGATCGTGCCCTGCGTGCGGTCACCCGGCACCACGGCGCGGCCGCGCATCTGCGCCCAGAAGGTCTGCCCATTGCGGCGCGCGAGTTCAACTTCGCCGTCGAACATGCCGTGTTGCATGAACGCAGGCATGGCGCGCGCGGACAGGGCGGCATAGGCTTCGTCACTGGCGTGGATCATGCGCGTGGGCTGCCCAATAGCCTGCACAGGCTCACAGCCAAAGATGGCGCAGAACTGCCGGCTCACCATCTCGAAGCGGCCGTCGCGCGTGAGCGCAATGCCGACCTCGGCGTTGTCCAGCACCGCCTGTACCTGGCGCAGCAAGGCGTGGGACTCAGCGCGCTGCACATCACGCTGCTGTAGCAGCTGCTGAAAGGCTTGCGACATCTCACCGATTTCGCCAGCGCCCTTGGGCCAGTCATCGCCCGACGGGTCGTCGCTGCGCAGCATGCGCACCGCACGCTCGCGTAGCTGCTCGATGGGCCGCGTCGTAGCCCAGGTCAGCGCACCGGCCAGCAGCGCGGCCAACGCGCCTGCCGCCAGTGCCACCGGCCAGGCGGCACGCTGCGCGGCCGCCAGTGGCGCCAGCGCGGACGACCTTTGGGTTAGCCGCACCAGTTGCCAGTTCGAGTCGGCGATGCCCGCCATCGAGACAAGGTGGTCGCTCGACAACGCTGCCGTGCCCAGCGTGTCGATCGGGCTGCCCGACGCGTGCCAGCGGGCGAAGACATCGGCCAGCCCAGGCTCGTCTTTGGCGTGGCCCATCACGCGCTCGGGGTTGGAATGCGAGAGGATGAGGCCAGCGCGGTCCATCACGAGGTCGCGCACGCCCTCGCGCCCGGCACCACCGGGGCTGGCAAAGAGGCTGTTGAACTGCAAGCGCAGTGCGGCGTTGATCAGGCCCATGGGCTTGCCGTCGCTCGCGATCACCGGCATGGCGATGACGATCAACGCCGAGCGGCTGGCACGCCCAATGATGGGTTCAGACACCAGCACCTGATCACCGGCCATCGCGGCTTTGAAATAGGCACGGTCGGCGACGTTCGCCAGGTTCTGGCCAGCAACGCCGCGCTCGACACGGGCGACTACCGTGCCGTCGGCCGTCACCGCAGCGACGTTGTCGAACAAGGTGTCGAACGCGGGCAGGCCCAACAGAAACTCGGCCATCGCACTGCTTGACTGCCAGGCCGGCGCCGGCACCCGCTGCGCCACCGCCACCACGCTGCGCTTGAGTATGTCGAGCTTGCTGGCCAGCATGGCGGCGCCCTGCTCACGGTCTTCACGGTCGTTGGCCAGCAGCATGTGCTGCACTTCTCGCTGAGTAACGTCAAGCACCAGCGTGGCAGCACCCAGCGCCGCGAGCACCCCGGAGAGCGCGGCGACGGCGACGATGCGGAACTTCAGCGATTGAACCAGGCGCGTGAGTTTCATGAGGTGCCAGCGGCCGCGGGGCGGGCCGCTTCGCGATCATCGACGCAGCCAGGCGCTGGCAGTTCTCAGAAAAGACCGACTTCCAGGCATTTATTCGTGGCGGTCGGCCGCCTACCGCCCGTCGAGCGGGTAAATCGGCCGGCGTAGCTTGGCAAAGGCCAGCAACTCATAGTCCGACGTGCACACCCCCGTGCCCGCGCACTCCACCACCGCATGCGCCAACGAGCGCAAGCCCGCGCGCCAGTGCACGCGGCTCTTGAGCATCAAAAAGCGCTTGGCCTCGGGTGCTAAGCCCAGCGCGCTGAAGGCCGCCAGGTCGTGTGGCTCGACGTGGTTCGAGATCACCGCGATCTCGATGCCGGCGACTTCAAACACCGCGCTCACACCCATGTCGTTCAGCTCGCCGCGTGACATCGGGCCGCGGTTGATGTAGCGGCCGTCGCTGATGCGGCGCACGCGGCCCGTCACCGTGCGCGGCTGGCCTTGCAAGTGGATGGCAGGCATGTCGAGCTTGCCGCCGAGGCTCAGCGTGAGCTCGGCGCCGACGCCGGCGGCCACCATCTGTGCTACCGCAGCGGGGTCGAAGATGGCAAAGGCCGCAGCGTCGCGCAAGCCCGCGTCGAGCATGGCGCCCAGCACCGTCATGGTGTCCATGGTGCCGCCCGAGGCGCAGTTGTCGCTGTGGTCCAGCAGCACCACGGGGCCGCTGCCGGCGGGCTTGTCCTGGGCCAGTGTGACGGCGCGTGCCATCGAACTGGCCAGGGGCTCAAGTTGATAGACAAAGGCCTCGCGCTGCGCAAAGGCCAGGGCCAGCAGCTCGTCGGTATAACGCCGCGCCAGAGCGGGGTCGTTGTCGGTCACGACCACGGCCGACAAGCCGGCGAATTGGATGTCGGCGTTGGGGAAGCCGACAAAGACGCTGGCCGCCAACGCGCCTTCAGACTCCATCGCTTTGCAGCGTGCTTGCAGCTCGCGGTTCGGGCTGTCGTCGCTACCTTGGCGCATCACATGCGGCAGCATCTCGGCACGGCCCCAGGCCATGGTCGGCCGTGCCGTCTTGGCCAACAGCGCCAGCAGCGCACGGCCGGCACGCATCCCCGTTTCGAACATGTCGATATGCGGGTAGGTTTGGTAGCCGGCGATGACGTTGGCGTGTTCGGCCATGGCGTCGTAGAGATTGGTGTGCATGTCCAGCGCCACGGCGATGGGCACCTCTGGCGCCACCGCGCGGATGCGCCGCAAGAGTTCACCTTCGCCGTCGTCAAAGCTCTGCGTGACCATCGCGCCGTGCAGGTCGAGCATGACACCGTCGCAGCCTGCGGCCACGGCCGCCACGATGCGCTGCGTGATGTGCTCAAACGCGGCGTCATGCACCGGCCCGCTCGGCCAAGCCGCTGCGGCGATGGGAATCACAAACTCGGCGCCCGCGGCTTCAGCCAGCTCGATGAACGCGGCGATGGCGGCACCCGTGCCTTTGTAGGCGTCGTACGCCTCGCGGCCTTCGGGCGGCAGCTCACTGCCAGTGGCAAAACGCGCCAGTGGTGTGGGCACCGGTGAGTAGGTGTTGGTCTCATGTTTCATCTGAGCGATGACGAGCTTCATGCTGGGTCCTCCTTGCTGGGGGCGCCATGATGCCGCAGGCGATGGGCGGTCAAGGCCCCTGCGCCGCTGGCAAGGTCGTCGGGTGTGGGGTTACGCTCATGTCCCCCGAAGCCGGCCTGAACGGCCGCTTTCTCCTCCTTTACTTCGCTCCACCCCACACCCAACGCCCTTGCCAGCCACCACCATCGCCGCCAAGCGCGCATTCAATGCGGGTCACCTCGGTGGTTGATTCGAGCGCTGTGGCGGGTCGCTGTGTGGAGCGAAGTAAAGGAGGAGGCCGGGTACCCCCGGCCGGGGGACATGAGCGGAACACAGCGACCCGCCGCAGTGCTCGCGCCACGGATCTTTTATGCGTAGCAGCAACGATGAGAGCACGTCATCGCCACCACTGAGGGCAACCCCCGGGGCGCGGGCCAGTCGTGGTGAACGAAGATGCATTGATGAACAGCACCTTTTTGCGTCGCTCCTGCCTGGCACTGTGGATGGTCGCGTGCTTCGGCAGCGCCGCAGCCCAGCCGACTTGGCCCGACAAGCCCATCCGCGTCGTGTTGCCGTTCCCGCCCGGAGGGCCGAGCGACATCGTCATGCGCTTGGCCGTCGAGAAAATGCAGGTCAGCCTCAAGCAGACCATCGTCATCGAGAACAAACCGGGCGCGGGCGGCAACCTCGGTGCGGCCGAGGTCGCGCGCGCCGCGCCCGACGGCTACACATGGTTGTGGGGCACCGACACCCTGGTCACCGTCAATCCACATGTCTACAAGAGCATGCCCTTCAAGCCGGCCGATCTGTTGCCAGTGACGCTGGGCACGCAGTTCAGCCAGACGCTGGTCTGCAACCCTGGTGTGGGCGTGAAGACACTTGCTGAGCTAACGGCCAAAGCACGCGCCACGCCGATGGCCTATGCCTCGGGTGGTGCGGGTGTGCCGGGGCACTTGTCGATGGAGTTGCTGCTGGCCAGGGCTGGTTTCGAGATGCAGCACGTTCCCTACAAAGGCCCGGCACCGGCGGCGCAAGACGTGATCGGCGGTCAGGTGCCTTGTGGGCTGCTGGCGGGCCCCACCGTGTTGACGCATGTGCGCAGTGGGCGGCTGGTGGCGCTGGCCGTGTCAGGCAGCACCCGCTCGCCCACGCTGCCTGAAGTGCCGACCATGGCCGAGGCCGGTGTGGCGGGTTTCGACGCCAGCTTCGCGCTGGCCATGTTCGCGCCGCGCGGTACGCCCGACGCCATCGTTGCGCGCTTTCGCCAGGCTTTTGTCGACGCGCTGAGCAGCCCCGACGTGATCGACAAACTCAAAGCCAGCGACCAGACGGTGATCGCCAACACGCCGGCGCAAGCGGCGGCGGTGCTCGCGGCCGACTCGCTGAAGTGGGGCGAGGTCGCGCGGCGCATCAAACTCGGGCTTGATTGAGTGGGTAACTAACGATCAACATGAACACACAACTCACCGATCTCGCTGCCTGCGACTTGCTGGCGCTGTACCGCAGCAAGCAAGTCTCGCCGGTGGACGCCACGCGCGCGGTGCTGGCGCGCATCGAGCGCTTGAACCCGCAGCTGCGAGCCTTTTGCCATGTCGCGGCCGACGAGGCGCTGGCCGCCGCGCGCGCGAGCGAAGCGCGCTGGCAGCGTGGCCAGCCGGTCGGCGCGCTCGATGGCGTGCCAACGTCCATCAAAGACCTCATCCTCACGAAAGGTTGGCCCACGCTTCGTGGCAGCCACACGGTCGACGCGGCCCAAGCCTGGGACGTCGATGCACCCGTGGCCGCACGCCTGCGCGAAGCCGGTGCGGTACTGCTGGGCAAGACCAGCACGCCCGAGTTCGGCTGCAAAGGCGAGACGAATTCGCCGCGCACCGGGATCACGCGCAACCCCTGGGATCTGGCGAAAACACCGGGCGGATCGTCGGGTGGCACGGCCGCTGCGGTGGCTGCGGGCATGGGCCCGCTGAGTGTGGGCACCGACGGCGCGGGCAGCGTGCGCATCCCCGCAAGCTTCTGCGGCAACGTCGGCTTGAAGCCCAGCTTCGGCCGCGTGCCGGCCTACCCGTTGTCGCCGTTCGGCAGCGTCGCGCACCTGGGCCCGCACACCATGGGCGTGCGTGACGCGGCGCTGATGATGAACGTGCTCACGCAGCCTGATGCGCGCGACTGGACTTCGCTGCAAGCTGACGGTCGCGACTACCTGGCCGGACTGGACGACGGTATTCGCGGCTGGCGCATCGCCTGGTCGCCCACGCTGGGCTATGTGGATAACGTCGATGCGGAGGTGGCAGCGTCGTGTGCTGCGGCAGTGCGCAAACTTGAAGAACTCGGCGCGCACGTCGAGGCCCTTGACCCTGGTTTCGCTGACCCGCTGGACATCTGCACCGGCCTGTGGTTCCTGGGTTCGTGGACCATCTGGAACACGCTCACGCCTGAGCAGCAAGCCGTCACCGACCCCGACTTCGCGGCCGAGGCGCAGCTGGGCTCGCGCTTGAGCGCGCTAGACGTGCAGCACCTTGTCGCGCGCCGTGGTGCGCTGGGCAGCCACATGCGCCAGTTCATGCAAGGCTTCGACATCCTCGCGACGCCCACGGTCGCCATCCCGGCCTTCGACGCCAAGCCCGCCGGCCATCAAACCATGGAGCCCAGAGCCATGCTCGGCTGGACGCCCTTCAGCTACCCCTTCAACCTGACGCAGCAGCCCGCCATCACCGTGCCTTGTGGTCTGACGAGCGCGGGTCTGCCTATCGGATTGCAACTGGTGGGCCCGATGTTTGGCGACGCTGCCGTGCTGCGCGCGGCGCGCGCGTTCGAGTCGATCTGCCCGGTGCAACGGCCTTTGCTGGCTTGGGCGGGCGGCGCATGAAGGCCTGGTTCAGCGGTGACGCGACCGCGATGGCACAGGCCATCGTGCGCGGTGAATTCAGCGCGGCGGTCGCATTGCAGCGCACGGTGCAGGGCTTGCGTGAGCAGGGCGCTGATCTCAACGCCGTGGCCTTGTGGTGCAGCGAGCTGGGTTTTGAGCAAGCCCGGCAACTTGACGCTGAACTGAGTGCGTGTACCGACGACGTGGCGCGCCACGCGCTCCAGCAACGTCGCCCGTTTTTCGGCGTGCCGCTCTTGCTCAAAGACGTGGGCCCCGCCAGCGCGCACCCCGGCATCGCCTCGCGCATGGGCTCGCGCTTGTTCGGCGAAGGTGGCCGGCGCTGGTCGCAGATGGGCACGCTCACACAGCGCTACCAGGGCGCCGGCTTCGTGCCCTTCGGCCGCAGCACCAGTCCCGAGATGGGCATCAGCCCCAGCACCGAAGCGCTGGCCTACGGCGGCCCGACGCGCAACCCCTGGAACCTGGCGCACAGCGCGGGCGGCTCCAGCGGCGGCGCGGCCGCAGTCACCGCAGCGGGCTTGGTGGGCATCGCCCACGCCAACGACGGCGCCGGCTCGATCCGCATCCCGGCCTCATGCTGCGGCCTCATTGGCCTGAAACCCTCGCGCGGCTTGATGCCGATGGGCCCACTCGCCGGTGAAGCCTGGGGTGGCCTGGCAACCGACCACGTGCTCACGCGTAGTGTTCGCGACTGTGCGCTGGCTTTGGACGTTAGCGCGGGCAGTGACCCCGGCGCCCCCTACGCCGCGCCACCACGCCCAGCAAGCTTCGTCGATGCGCTCAAGGCGCCGCTGCGGCCGCTGCGCATCGCCCTGTGCGCGAGCTTCTTCGAGGGCGACGCCGTGCACGCCGACGTGGCCGCGCGTGTGCGCGCCTTTGGCGTGTTGTTGCAGCAACTCGGCCATCACGTCGAAGAAGCGCGCCCGGCGCTGGCCACGCTGGACATCGTGCGCCCCCTCATGCAGCTGGTGGCTTCGGGCACGGCGATGACGCTTGAAGGCATCGCCAGCGCGCGCGGCCGCGCCATCGCGCAGGACGAGGTTGAGCCAGTGACCTTCGGCGCGCTGAAGGTGGGGCAGGGCATCAGCGGCGCGCAGCTGCTGGGTTCCGTGCATGCCTTGCACATGCTGGGCCGGCGCATGGCGGTGTTTCACCAGCAATACGACATCCTGCTCACGCCGGTACTTGCCGAGCCGCCGCCGCTGCTTGGCCGCTGGGCCATGCACAACCCCGACTTCACCGACTACCGCCTCGGCCCCACGGGCTTGTGGCGTTATTCGCCCTTCGCGCCGCTGGCCAACGCCACCGGTGCGCCTTCCATCTCGCTGCCCGCAGGCTTGTCGTCCGATGGGCTGCCCATAGGTGCCATGCTCTCGGCGGCGTTCGGTGAAGACGCGCTGCTGTTGCAGTTGGCGGCGCAGTGGGAGTCGGCCTACCCCCATGCGCAACCCGTCGCACCAGCATGGGCCGCATGAGTCGCCGCCGCGTGCTGGGCCTTATCGCCGCCGGGCTTGTGGCGCCGAGGCAGGGGCGGGCGCAGGCAGGCAAGGTCTGGCACGTCGGCGTGCTCGACACCATACCCGCCGCGCAGAACGGCACCAACCTCGGCCAGCTGCGACAGGCCTTGGGTGAGCTGGGCTACGTCGAGGGGCGCAACCTGGTGCTGGTGTACCGCTCGGCCGACGGCCAGGGCGAGCGCTTCGAGGCGCTGGCGGCTGAGCTGGTGGCGGCCAAGGTCGACCTCATCGTCACGCGCGGCACGCCCGCCGCGGTGGCCGCGAAGAAGGCTTCGCCGCACATCCCGGTGGTGATGGCCTCGATTGGCGAGCCGCTCTTGGTGGTGGCCAGCTTGTCGCGACCGGGCGGCCATGTCACGGGGCTGAGCAGCATCAGCAGCGACCTCGAAGCCAAACGCGTGCAACTGCTGCGCGAGCTGCTGCCCAAGCTCACCCACCTGGGTGCGCTCTACAACATGGGCAACCCGGTATTCGCCGCGCGCTGGCGTGAAATCGAGTCGGCGTCGCGCGCGGTCGGTGTGCAGCCCGTGCTGCTGGATGTGCGCAAGGCCGACGCGCTGGAGCAGGCGTTTGTCAGCGCGCGTCAGCAGCGCGTGGGCGCCCTGGTGGTGGGGCAAGACGGCCTGATGCAGGCGAACGCGAAACGCATCGCGGCCCTGGCCGCGCAGTACAAGCTGCCGGCCATTTACGGCTCGGTCGACTTCATCGATGCGGGCGGCTTGATGGCCTACGGCCCGCATTACCCCGACCTCTACCGCCGCGCCGCGACTTACGTCGACAAGATCCTCAAAGGCGCCAAACCGGGCGACTTGCCGATCGAGCAGCCCACGCGTTTTGAGATGACGATCAACCTCAAGCCGGCGCGGGGGCTGGGCCTGGTCATTCCCACGGCACTGCGCTTGCGTGCCGACAACGTCCTCGAGTGAACATGAACATCACCGACCTTGACGGCCAAGCCTTGTCGGTCGCCATCCACGCGCGCACGCTCTCTTGCCGCGACGTGATGCAGGCCTACCTCGCACGCATCCACCGGCTCAACCCCGTCTTCAACGCCATCGTCAACCTCGCCAGCGACGACACGCTGCTGGCCCAGGCCGATGGCCACGACGCGCTGCTGGCGCAGGGCCAAAGCCTGGGCTGGATGCATGGCTTTCCACTTGCTGTGAAAGACATCGCCCATGCGCTGGGCTTCCCCAGCACCCAGGGCTCGCGCCTGCTGGCGTTGCACATGCCCGCAGCCGACAGCGTGCACGTGGCGCGCATGAAAGCGGCCGGAGCCATCGTCATCGGCAAGACCAATGTGCCCGAATTCGGCCTGGGGTCGCACACGACCAACAGCCTCTTCGGCGCGACGCGCAATGCGTGGGACTTGAACGTTAGCGCCGGCGGCAGCAGTGGTGGCGCGGCGGTGTGCCTGGCGCAGCGAATGCTGCCTGTGGCCGACGGCTCGGACTTCATGGGCTCGCTGCGCAACCCTGCGGGCTGGAACCATGTCTTTGGCATGCGCCCCAGCCAGGGCCGCGTGCCGGCCTGGCCCAAGCCCGAGTTGTGGCTCAGCCAACTCGGCACCGACGGCCCGATGGCGCGCACGGTGCTAGACCTGGCGCAACTGCTGGCCGTGCAGGCCGGGCGCGACGCGCGCGCGCCGCTGTCCAGCAGCCAGGGCGTGGCCGGCCTGGTGCCCGCGCGTGACAGCCGCGCGCGCGGCTTGCGTGTGGGTTGGCTCGGTGACCTGGGCGGCCATTTGGCGATGGAGGCCGGTGTGCTTGATGTCTGCCAGCAGGCCTTGTCGCGGCTGCAAGGTGATGGTGCCGTCGTCGAATCCGTCAAGCCAGGGTTCGATGCCGAGCGTGTATGGCGGGCCTGGCTGGTGTGGCGCCGCGCGCTCACCGCGCCCAGCGTCGCGGCCGTGCTGGGTGCGAGCGACGTCGGCCAGGGCGCGCGCCGCGCGCTTATCAAGCCCGACGCACTGTGGGAGTACGACCAAGCCCAAGGCCTGAGCTTTGCCGACTTCATGCAAGCCAGCGCGGTGCGTGGCGAGTTCTATGCTGCGATGTGCGCGCACTTCGAGCGTTATGACGTGCTGGCGCTGCCCACCGCGCAGTGTTGGCCGTTTGCGCTGAACGAGACCTGGCCCAAGCACATCAACGGCCGCGCCATGGACACCTACCACCGCTGGATGGAGGCCACCCTCTATGCCACCTTCGCCGGCCTGCCCGCACTCAGCGTGCCGGCAGGTTTCGACGCCAGCGGCCGCTGGCCCATGGGCATGCAGTTGATAGGCCCGCCGCAGGGTGACGCGGCGCTGCTGCGCGTGGCGCAGGCGTATGAAAACGGCAGCGCCGAGTTGCTGGCGCGGCGGCCGCTGGACTCGGGTTGAATTGATGTAGTAACGTGTCTACTTTGAAGGAGACGCCCATGGCCATCACCACCATGACCAGTCGCGAGTTCAACCAAGACGCGAGCCGCGCCAAGCGCGCCGCAGCGGCGGGGCCTGTGTTCATCACCGACCGCGGGCGCCCGGCGCATGTGCTTTTGACGGCGCAGGCCTATCAGGCGCTGGCCGGCAAAGACGCCAGCCTGGCTGACGTGTTGGCCATGCCGGGCGGCGCTCTCATCAAGTTCGACCCGCCGCGCGGGCGCACGCTTCATCGTCCGGCTGATCTAGACTGATGTTGCCATGCAGCTGCTCGACACCAACGTCGTCTCCGAACTGCGCGAGATCAAGTCGGGCCGAGCCAACCGTCAGGTCAGCCGGTGGGCGGCATCGGCGCCTGTCGGCGCCTTCTTTATCTCGGTGATCACGCTGATGGAGTTGGAGACAGGTGTGCGGCTGGTGGAGCGGCGCGACACGGCACAAGGCGCACTGCTGCGGGCTTGGCTGAACACGCAGGTGATTCCTGGCTTTGCTGGCCGCGTGTTGCCCGTGGACGCCGCGGTGGCGCTGCGATGCGCGGCGCTGCATGTACCCGACCCTCGGCCGGAGCGCGACGCGTTGATCGCCGCCACCGCGCTGGTACACGGCATGACCGTGGTCACGCGCAATGTGGCGGACTTCACTCCGATGGGGGTTGCTCTGCTCAACCCTTGGCTGGCGGTCGCGAAGGGCTGACGTCGACTAACGCTTATCCGACGCCGGGTCGTCCAGCAGCCGGATGAAGTCGCTGTGGCTGCCTTCGCTGACCTGCAACTTGTCCTCGGTGAGGAAGGACGACACGAAGCTGCCGTGATGCTGGTGCGTGTCTTCGCGACTCGGTGGCTCGGCTTGCAGGCTGAGCAGCGATATCAGTCGCGACAAGGCCACATGCTTGGGTGTCAGCGGCAGACTCGCGAGCTGCGCGTGCGCTTTGCGCAGCGCGGCTTCGGGCAGGTCGGGTAGGCCGTTCAAGCCGTGCAGCTTGAGCATCTTCTCGACGATGGCCAGGTGCTGCATGACCTGGCGTGACGCGGGCACCGCGTCGAGCAAACCCTTTAGCTCGGCGGCCATGGCCTTGGCGAGTTCGATGGACGGGTCGGACGGCATGTTGGGTCGTGTAGCGAGAATGCGCTGCGCATGATATCGGCCGGCGCCCTCAGCCTGGCGTCAGAGTCTGTAGACCCGGCTCGCCGTGGCGCTGAAGAGGGCGTGCTTTTCAGCGGCCGAGGCGCCCGCCGCCAGCCGCTTGAAAGCGTTCCACAACACGGCGTAGCTGCTGGTGATCTTGTCGACGGGGAAGTTGCTTTCGAACATGCAGCGCGCGGGGCCGAAGGCTTCAATGCAATGTTCGATCCAGGGCCGCCAGGCTTGCGCGAGCTCGGTCGACGTGGGCGGGCGTGCACGCTGATGAAAGTCGAACATGCCGATGCGCATGCCCATGCCACCGAGCTTGACGACGACGTTGTCGCAGCGAGCGAGCTCGCAGATGTGCTGCTTCCAATGCGCCAACATGGCCTCGCCTTGGCCCGCGTAAGGCCCCACACCGAGCGGCGCGCCGATGTGGTTGAGCACGATGGTGGTCTGCGGGAATGCACGCGCCAGGGCGATGACATCGGGCAGTTGCGGTTGGTACTGCCAGGCCTCGAAGCTCAGGCCCATGGGTGCCAGCAGCGCGAAGCCTTCGCGGAACTGCGGGTCGCCGTAGAGGCCGGGTGGCGGGTTGGTGTGGCTGTTGGGCAGCTCGTCGCTGCCGTCCCAGGCGCCGGCATGGCGGATGCCGCGCAGGCGGCCACTGGCGGCGGCTTGCATGGCGGCTAGCACCGCGCGCGCCGCCGCACCACGGTGCAGGTTGGCGTGGCCCACGATGCCGGCGCAAGCGCGCGTGGCGCCGTAGATGCCGCTGGCAGACATGGCTGCCACGCCGCCGGCAAATTCGACTTCACCCAGCGGCTTCATCTCGACGGGGCCGGCCTCGCGATAGAAGGCCATGGCCTCGATGAACACGGTATGCGTGATGTTGTGGCCACTGCCCGTGTCGGCCAGTAGTTCGGGCAGCAGGTAGCGGTGGTTGCGACGCTCCCACAGGTGGTGATGCGGGTCGACGATGGGCAGCTGCGGCTCGAGGACTTCTTCGGGCTCGTGCAGCGCCAGCCACTCGGCGCGGGGCGGCAGGACGACGGATGCGAGTTTGGTCATGGGGCGTGGCTTTCAAAGCGCTGACGGCCGCGCATGGTAGCCAGCAAAAGCCCGCTGGCGAGCGCATCGGCCACGCGGTACAACCGAGCGTCGCCAACCCCAGCCACCACGAGGCACCATGTCCTTTCCTGTGAGCCAGTCCAACACCGCTACCGACTTCGACCCCGAAGTCATGCGCCTCTTTGACCAGTACGTGCACGGTGGCATTGACCGCCGTGGCTTCCTCGACCACGCCGGCAAACGTGTCGGCGCAGCCGGCGCCGTGGCCTTGCTCGCGGCCCTGAGCCCCGACTTCGCGCGCGCGCAGAAAGTGGCACCTGGCGACCCGCGCATCAAAACCGAGTTCGTTGAATTCGCATCGCCTGCGGGCTACGGCCGTGTTCGCGCCTACGTCGCGCGCCCAGCTCAGGCTTCGGCGCCGCTGCCCGTCGTGCTGGTGGTGCACGAGAACCGCGGCCTGAACCCGCACATCGAAGACATCACGCGGCGCCTGGCGCTGGACAACTTCATCGCCATCGCGCCCGATGCGCTCTTCACCCTGGGCGGCTACCCGGGTGACGAAGACAAGGCGCGTGAACTCTTCCCCAAGCTCGACCAGGCCAAGTGCCGTGAAGACTTTGTCACGGCGGCCGCGTATGCGCGTATTTTGCCGGGTAGCAATGGGCGCCTGGGCGCGGTGGGTTTTTGTTATGGCGGGGGCGTGGTCAACATGCTGGCCACACGCGTGCCCGAGCTCGCAGCGGGCGTGCCGTTTTACGGCGGCCCCGCGCCCATGGACCAGGTCGGCAAGATCAAGGCTGAGTTGCTGCATGTCTTTGCCGACAACGACCCGCGCATCAACGACACCTGGCCGGCCTATGACGCCGCGCTCAAAGTCGCCGGCGTGAAGTCCGAAGCCCTGCGCTACCCAGGCACGCAGCACGGCTTCAACAACGACACCACGCCGCGATTTGACGCGAACGCGGCGGGGCTTGCCTGGGGCCGCACGCTGGCGATCTTCAACCGCACGCTGCGAAGCTGAGAGCCTTGAGCCGTAGCCCGCCCATCGCCTACATGGCGCGCACGCGCCAGTACTACCAGGCGCTGGGCTACGGCGCGCCCTATGCCTGGGCGCACTTTGACGAGGTGCCGTTTGCGCGCTTGCCTAGGGCGCTGGCGGCGTGCCGCGTGGCACTCGTCACCACCGCCGCGCCGTATCAAAGCGACAAGGGCGAGCAGGGCCCCGGCGCACCCACCAACGCGGCGGCAAAGTTCTTCGCGGTGTACAGCGGCGCCACCGCGCAAGAGCACGACTTGCGCATCGCGCATGTCGCCATTGACCGCCAGCACACCACGGCTGAGGACCCGGGTAGCTACTTCCCCTTGCACGCCTTGCGCCGCGCGGTGGCGTCGGGCCGCATCGGCGCGCTAACACCCAACTTCCACGGAGCGCCGACCCAGCGCAGCCAGCGAACGACGCTCGATGTCGACGGCCCCGAGATTGTGGCGCGCTGCCTGCGTGAGGCCACTGATGTGGCGCTGCTGGTCGCCAACTGCCCCGTCTGCCATCAAAGCCTGAGCCTCATTGCGCGGCTGCTGGAAGCTGCTGGCATCGCCACCGTGGTGCTGGGCTGCGCGCGCGACATCGTTGAACATGTCGGCGTGCCGCGCCTGCTCTTCAGCGACTTTCCGCTGGGCAACGCGGCGGGGCGCCCGCTGGACGTGCCGTCGCAAGACCTCACGCTGGAGCTTGCCATGCGCGCACTCGAAGAAGCGCAGGCGCAGCGTTTCACGCTCGCGTCGCCACTGACCTGGGGCGAGCATGACGACTGGAAGCTCGACTACTGCAACGTCGAGCGCATGAGTGCGCAAGACATCGCCCAGCGCCGCGCCGAGTTCGACCACGGCAAAACGCAAGCCCGTGAAGTCCGCAAAGAGACAGCGCTGGCGGCGCAGGTCGGCCATGATCCCGATTTGGCAAAAGCCCGAGGACCCACCCCATGAAAGACATGAGCCACCTGAGCGTCGTCGACGGCGCCTTCCTGCATATTGAAAGCCCCGAGATGCCTATGCACGTGGGCAGCTTGGCTCTCTTTGAACAGCCTGCGGGCGATGCCGACGCTGCGGGTTGGTACGAGAGCGTCAAAGCCCATGTCGCCAGCCGCATGCACCTGGCGCCGGTGTTCACGCGCAAGCTGGCGTTGATGCCTTTCGACCTGGCCAACCCGGTGTGGATCCACGACGACGACATCGACCTCGACTATCACATCCGCCACACCGTGCTGCCCAAACCCGGCACCATGCAGCAGCTCGAAGCGCTGGCCGCTCGGCTGCATTCAAGCCTGCTCGACCGCAGCCGCCCGCTGTGGGAGTTTTATGTCATCGAAGGCCTGGCCGATGGGCGCCTGGGCTTCTATTCCAAAGTGCACCACTCGGCGGTCGACGGCCAGGCGGCCGTGGCCATGGGCAACAGCATTTTTGACGTCACCGTAGAGCCGCGCCGCGTGCGCCCACCGCGTGCCACGCACTCGCACCGCTACCAGCTCGGCGTGGCCGAGTTGCTGAGCGCGGCGCTGGGCAACCAGTTGCAGCAACTGGTCGAGTTTGCCAAGTTGATGCCGCCGCTGGCCGGCGCTGCGCTGAAGGCCGCGAAGGAAGCCTGGGCCGAGCGGCGCAGCGGCGCGCCCAAGCCGGCGACACCCTCGCGTTTGAAGTTAGCGCCGGCCACACCCTTCAACACCTCCATCACCAACCAGCGCGTGTTTGCTGGCGTGACGCTGCCACTGACCGAGGTCAAGGCCATCGGCAAAGCGCACGGCGCGTCGGTCAACGACATGGTGCTGTGGTTGTGCAGCACGGCGCTGCGCGAGTACCTGAGCGACGCGCGCGAGCTGCCCGACAAATCCCTCGTGGCGGGGGTGCCGATTTCACTGCGCAGCGAAGGCGACACGAGCAGCAACAACCAGGTCTCGGGCACCGTCATCGACCTCGCCACGCACGAGGCTGACCCGCTCAAGCGCCTGGCCATGATCATGGCCGGCACACGCGCCATGAAGGCGCAGATGGGCAGCTTTGGCAGCCTCATCCCCAAAGACTTTCCCTCGCTGGGCTCGCCCTGGTTGCTCAGCGGCCTGGCCAGCCTGTACGGCCGCTCGCGGCTGGCCGACCGCGTGCGCCTGGCCAACGTGACCATCAGCAACGTGCCCGGGCCGCAGGTGCCGCTGTACCTGGCTGGCGCGAAGATGTCGGGCGTGTACCCGCTGTCGATCGTGGTGCATGGCGTGGCCTTGAACATCACCGTGCAGAGCTACATGGGGCAGCTGTGTTTTGGCCTCATCGCCTGCCGCCGCGCAGTGCCCGATGTGCAAGAACTGGCCGCGCAGATGACGCGCGCGATGCGCAGCTTGTTGAAGTTGCCGATGCCGGAGGTGGTGAGTGAGGTGGTGCATGAGGTGGCGCCGGCACCGCAGGCCGCCGAGCGCGCGCCGGCGAAGAAGCGCGCACCACGCGCCGCCGCGGTCGCGCCTGCCGTGAAGAAGCCCGTGCGCACGAAACCGCGTCTGAAGGTGGTGGCCAGCGCGCCGGTACCAGCGGCACGCCGCGCGCGCCGCGCGGTCGCGAAATCGGCTTGAACCCAACGTCATCTGGAGAAGTCATGACCATGCTCAAAGCCCAATACGACCAGCGCGGCCCGGTGCCGCAAGACGTCATTCGCGCCGTGTCTTTTGAAGCCCCCGCACTTACCGCGGGCCAGGCCCTGGTGGCGGTGGTGGCTGCGGCCATCAACCCATCCGACGTATTGATGCTCACCGGCGGCTACGGCGTCCTGCCGCCGCTGCCCGCCGTGGGTGGCAGTGAAGGGGTGGGACGCGTGGTGAGCGTAGGCGCCGACGTGCAAGGCCTGGCCGCAGGCCAGCTCGTGCTCTTGCCCGCCGGCAGCGGCACCTGGGCCACCCACCTGGTGGCGGACGCCAAACGCCTGGTGCCCTTGCCCGAAGTGAGCGACCCGCGCCAGCTCGCCATGCTGACTGTCAACCCGGCCACTGCCGCCTTGATGCTGTCGGAGTTCGTCGACTTGAAGGCTGGCGACTGGGTCATCCAGAACGTCGCCAACTCCGGCGTGGGTGGCTACCTGGTGCAACTGGCCAAGCTGCGCGGCTACCGCACGGTGAACGTCGTGCGGCGTGATGCGGCCATGGCCGCCGTGGCGGCCGAGGGCGGTGACGTTGTGCTGGTCGACGGCCCCGACCTCGCCAAGCGTGTGAAGGCAGCCGTGGGCGGCGAGCCCATCCGTTTGGGCATCGATGCTGTGGGTGGTGCCGCCACCGACCGCATCGCGCAGTGTTTGACTGAAGGCGCCACGCTGGTGAACTACGGCTCGATGAGCGGTGAAGCGTCGGTGGTTTCGCCGGCGTCCTTCATCTTCAAAGACATCACCCTGCGCGGCTTCTGGCTCGCGCGCTGGTTCAACGTCAGCACACGCGATGCGCAGCGCGCGCTCTACGGTGAGCTCACCAAACTCGTGGCCATGGGCAAGCTCAAGGCGCGCATCCACGCGACCTATCCTGTGGAACAGATCAAGGAAGCCATCGCTGCCGCGGCCCGCGGTGAGCGTGACGGCAAGGTGTTGATCGTGCCGAAGGCTTGACCCATTGACCCAAACCGCGTGAAAGCGCGTGGCCTGGCCACGACCCTTTCACCAAGAAGAAACCATAAAACGTCGGATCGTGGTGCTGTCCTTGTGTTCGAGCTTCATGGCCGGCGCACAGGCGAGCCAGGCTGTGCCCAGCGAGACCGAAGTCGTCGCATGGATTCGGCAGCCTGGCGGCGAGGTGGTCTTCGACGACGACCCGGCGATGCTGCGCGTCTTCCAGGACCTGCGCTCGCTGGACCTTCGCCTCACCGGCGTCACCGACAAGGGCCTGGTGCACCTGGGCGCACTGCGCACGCTTCGTACGCTGAACCTGTTTCGCACGACCATCAGCGACGCGGGTCTTGTTCACCTGTTGCCACTGACCGCGCTCGAAACATTGCTCGTCGGTGGCACTCGAATGTCAGATCAAGGCATGAGCACGATGCTCGCGCTGAGCGCGTTGAAGAAGGTCAGCATCTTCGACACGCACGTGGGCGACGAAGGCGCGCTGCAACTGGCTACGCTGGGCCAGCTCACCGTGATGCTGGTGGACCGCTCGCTGGTCACGGACGTGGGCCGGAGCAAGATCCTGGCGATTCGGCCGGGGCTGTCTTTCAGCGAGTCGAATACCTGAAACGGATTGGCACGTAATCAGATCGTGCTGACGCGACGAAGCCGGCCGCCGCAATGCAGGCACGCAGTCTCGACGCAGACCACCGTACCATCGCGAACTGCACCGACCTCGGCGAACGATGGCAACGTGCCATGAGCCGCCTTTTCAGCTGCTCAGTCTCGCCGCCGCCGCGTCGATCGACGCCTTCAAGTCCGCATAGCTGTGATGCACCTTGAACTGCGGAAACTGCGCCGTGATGCTCTCGGGTGGGTGGATGAAGAAGCCCGCGTCGGCAGCGCCCAGCATGCCGGTGTCGTTGAAGGAATCACCGGCAGCGATGACCTTGTAATTCAGGCCCTTGAAGGCGTTGACGGCGTGGGTTTTGGGGTCGCGTTGGCGCAGCTTGTAGTCGGCCAGGAAACCGTCGGCGTCGGTGATGAGGCGGTGGCACATCAGCGTGGGCCGGCCCAGCGCTTGCATCATGGGGTCGGCAAATTCGTAGAAGGTGTCCGACAAGATGATGACTTGGAACCGCGTGCGCAGCTCGTCGAGAAATTCCTTCGCGCCGGCCATGGGGCTCATGCCTTTGATGACGGCCTGGATGTCGGCGAGCTTCAGGCCGTGCTGGCGCAAGAGGCCCAGCCGCCAGCGCATGAGCTTGTCGTAGTCGGGCTCGTCGCGCGTGGTGCGGCGGAACTCATTGATGCCGGTGCGCTCGGCGAATTCGATCCAGATTTCGGGGATCAAGACGCCTTCAAGATCGAGGCAGACGATGTGCATGCAAGTGGCTTTCGCGAATGGTGCGCTCATGCTATCGCAGCCCTGGGCCGTCCCTGCCCGTGACGTTCCCGCGTCACTGTGCGCCGGCACCCCACAGCTGCTTCAAGCGCGCGTCGCGCCCGCAGGACGTGCGGTAGTAGTTGTAGCGCACGGGGTTCTTCTTGTAGTAGTCCTGGTGGTAGTCCTCGGCGACGTAGAAAGGCCCGGCGCGCTCGATCGTGGTGACGATGGGCTCTTTGAATGGCTTGGTCTTCTCCAGCGTGGCGAGTGAAGCGCGCGCGGCCGTGAGTTGCGCGTCGTCATGCGCGTAGATGGCGGTGCGGTAGGGCGAGCCGGCGTCGCAGAACTGGCGGTCTTTGGTCGTCGGGTCGATACTTTTCCAATACACCGCTAACAGTTTTTCGTAGCTGACTTTGGCCGGGTCGTAAACGATCTCCACCACTTCGGCATGGCCCGTGACTTTGGCAGCGACTTGCTCGTAGGTCGGGTTGACGGTCTTGCCGCCGGTGTAGCCCGAGATCGTGCTCAGCACGCCGGGCACCTTGTCAAAGTCGGCTTCCACGCACCAGAAGCAGCCGCCTGCGAAGGTCGCCTTGGCGGTGGTTTGGGCTTGCAGGGGCAGCGCCGTCGCAAGGCCGAACAAGAGCGTGAACATGACGCGTTTGAACATCGCGACTCCTCAGGCTGCTGCGGGCGCAAACCGCAGCGCCACGCCGTTGTTGCAATAGCGCTTGCCACTGGGCCGCGGGCCGTCGTCGAAGACGTGGCCCTGATGGCCGCTGCAGCGTGCGCAGTGGTATTCGGTGCGCGGCAGGATCAGCTTGAAGTCACGCTGCGTGCCCAGGTGCCCGGCAATCGCGGTGTGAAAGCTCGGCCAGCCCGTGCCGCTTTCATACTTGGTGTCGGAGGTGAAGAGTGCCAAGTCGCAGCCGGCGCAGTGGTAGGTGCCAGCGCGCTTTTCAAGGTTCAAGGCACTCGTGCCTGCACGCTCGGTGCCGTGCTTGCGAAGCACGTCGAACTGCGCCGGCGTCAGGCGCTTGCGCCACTCGTCGTCGCTGAGTTCGAGCCGGCCCACGCCGGCCGCTGCGGTGTGTGTGGCGGCGCCGCTGGCAGTGGGTGCCAGGCCAAGCGCTGAGAGGAGATGGAACAACTGGCGACGTGTCATGAGGGACTCCGAGTGCAAACACTGCGATACGGCTTGGTCGGCGCACCGCGCAAGATCTTTCAACCGAGTTTGACGAGCTCGGCGAGCAAGATGTCGCGCACGCCGGCCGGTGCGGCGTCGGCCAGCGTGCGGCAGAACTGCGCGTGGTCGCCTGACTTGGCGGCGGCATGCTTCACCACCACGCTGGCGATGGGCCCGAGATGCTCGGCCAACAACTTGCGTGCGCGTTCAAGCAGCGCGGCGTCGGGCGCGAAGTGCGCTTTGGTGCCATTGGCTGCATTCGTGGCCGCACTGCCACTGCGCAGGCCCGAGCTCAGCGTGGCGCGGCTGCCCGTGCGCACGCCCGACGCGGCCGCGCGGTCAAGAAACTCGGCGCGCTCGCCAGGGTGGGTGACTTGCTCGGCCAGCTTGGTGTAGAGCTGCTCCAGGTCGTGGCAGTCACGCGCGGCGCGACGCACCATCACTGTGGCCATGGGGCCGACGTACTGCGCCAGGGCATGCTCGACGCTGGCGAGTTGCGCCCGGTCCCAATGCGTTGGCGCGCTGGCGTGTGATGCCGCACTTGCACTTGCACTCGCACCCGTGGCGCCTGCGCGGCCGTGCAGTGGCTGGCCCGGGGCGGGGGCGGGCACGCCCGAGCTGACGATGGTCTGCTCCCAGCTCGCCGTGTCGATGGGCTCACCCACCGCGCGCTCGATGGCGGACTTGAAGTCCTCGGCGGTGTTGAAGCGCCGTGCCGGGTCTTTGGCCAAGGCCGTGGACACCAGCGCATCGTAAAAGTGCGGGCGCTGCGCCGTGAGGCTTTGCGACGGCAGCGGTGGCGGCTCGTGCACCACCTTGTACATCAGCGACTCGGTGGAGCCGGTGAACGGTGGGTGGCCCACCAGCAGCGTGTAGAGCAGGACGCCGGCGCTGTAGAGATCGACACGGCGGTCGATAACGTCACCACGAAACTGCTCGGGCGCCATGTACGAAGGCGTGCCGATCAGTGTGTGCATCTGCGTGAGGTTGGTGTCCTCAATGCGCGCGACGCCGAAGTCGGCGATCTTCAGCCGCCCATTGCGACCCAGGATCACATTGGCCGGCTTGATGTCGCGATGCCATACGCCCGCTTCATGGGCATGGTGCAGTGCTTCAAGCAGCTGCGTCATCAGCCCGGGGATGTCCTCGTCGGTGAAGCGCACCTTGTGCGAGAGGTAATGCGCGAGCGTCAAACCTTCCACGAACTCCATGGCGATGTAAGCCACGTCGTCTTCTTGCCCGAAGTCGAACACCGAGACGATGCCCGGGTGCGACAGCCGCCCCGCCGCCTGCGCCTCGTTGCGAAAGCGCGCGGCCACGCCGGCGCCGCCGCCGCCTTCACCCGTGAGTGATTTGCGAATGGTCTTGAGTGCCACCACGCGGCGGATGTCGGGGTCGAAGCCTTTGTAGACCACGCCCATCGCGCCCTCACCGAGCACGCTGGTGATCTGGTATTTGCCCAGCCGCGCGGGATGAATCACTTTAGTTTTCCAACATCTTCATCGCGGCCACCACGCTGGCGCGCATGCGGCTGAAGGAATGCGCCAGCACGCCGATCTCGTCGCGGCTCTTGATGTCGAATTCCGGCGCGGTGAGCTCACCCTGGCTGACGCGGTCGGCCAGCTCCGACAAGCGCGTCACCGGGCGCACCACCACCAACCAGATCATGGCGTTGAGCAGCACGCCCACCACGCCGAAGACGCCGATCAGCGAGCCCATGAACACCGTGAACGACGCGTCGGCGCGCCGCATCGGCACGGTGAGTGGGATCGAGACGATCTGCGCGCCGATGACCTCGTTCAACTGCCAGCCAAAGCCGTTGGCCGAGCCGTAGCGGTCGACCATGGTCTTGGGCGCGGCTTCCACGCTGCTGTGGCATTGCAGACAGGCGGGGTTGGTGATGCGCAGCGGCCGCGCCACGTAGATCGAAATGCCGGTGGGTGTGTCGCGCTGGCCGACAAATTCCTTCAACGCGGCGTCGCTGCGGAACTGGTTGACGACGTCGACCTCCCAGCCCATCGCGCGGTCGCGTGGGTTGGTGGGGTTGAGCGTGGCCTCTTTGTAGAAGTACTCGGGGTAGCGGACTTTCAACGCGCCCAGCACTTCCACCGCCGAAAAGCTCGGCACCGACTGCGGCAGAAACTCGTACTTCATCTGCGTTTCAAGCAGCTTGGTGATTTGCCCCGAGGTGTAGCCGCGCACGGCATTGGCTTTGTCGATGAGCAGGCGGCCCTTGTCGAGCGACTCTTCTTGCGCGTGCTGCTGCAAGAGGCTGCGCGTGATGTAGCCGCTGACGCCGATGCCCAGCGCCATCACCAAGAGGTAGAGCAGGTTGAACTTGACCAGCAGTTTCATGGCGGGGCTCCGGGCGCTTTGTTGGTTTGAGTGGGCGGGTTGGGTGGCGCGGCTGGTTTGGGTAACACCAGCGCACTCCACTCGCGATGATCGTTAAGGTGCGCGAGCAATTCGCGCTTCAGCGCGGCGTCACGCGACCAGGCGCCAAAGCGCTGCACCAGCAGGCGGCGCAGCTGCGGGTCGCTGGCGGCGAGCCAGGCTTGCAGCTCGGCGTAAGGGGGTAAAGCCAGCGTGGTGGGTTTGACTTCACGCTGCTGCATGGCCACCAGCCGGTGCGGCAGCGTGTCGCGAAAGGCGCGTGGCAGCGCTTGCAGCAGCGCGGCGGGCGGGCGCGGCAGCACCTGGCTGGCCTGACCCTGCGCGCGTGCGAAGAACTGGCCCGTGGCGAGCGTCACCAGCGCCTTGCCGCCACGCTCTTGCCACAGGAGCGGACCGACTTCGCTGAACACACCGCTGGGCATGCCGGCGTCAGCGCCGTCGAAAAGTGACATCACCGCCACGCCCTTGAAAGGCGGCAACTCGCCCAGTGCAGACATCAACACCGGCGACGTGGCACCTGCCGCGCCGCTGAGCTTGGCCCAGCCGCGCAAGAGGTAGGTGCCCGGCAGCTTGGCGG
>JANMMH010000838.1:0-9912 GCA_031373055.1 Rubrivivax sp.
CATTCGCCAGGCGCGCGCCATCGGCTACCCGGTGATCATCAAAGCCTCGGGTGGCGGCGGCGGGCGCGGCATGCGCGTGGTGCACACCGAAGCGGCGCTGATCCATGCGGTGCAGACGACGCGCGCTGAAGCCGGCGCCGCGTTTGGCAACCCGGCGGTCTACATGGAGAAGTTCCTTGAGAACCCGCGCCACATCGAGATCCAGGTCCTGGCCGACAGCTTCAAGAACGCGGTCTGGCTGGGCGAGCGGGACTGCTCGATGCAGCGGCGCCACCAGAAGATCATCGAAGAGGCGCCGGCGCCAGGCATCACGCGGCGCGTGATTGAAAAGATCGGCGACCGCTGCGCGGCAGCCTGCAAGAAGAACGGCTACCGCGGCGCGGGAACCTTCGAGTTCTTGTTCCAGGACGGCGAGTTCTTTTTCATCGAGATGAACACGCGCGTGCAGGTCGAGCACCCGGTGACGGAGCTGGTGACGGGCATCGACATCGTGCAGATGCAGATCCGTGTGGCCGCCGGCGAGAAGCTGCCCTTCACGCAGCGCAACATCCAGATGCGAGGGCACGCCATCGAGTGCCGCATCAACGCCGAGGACCCCTACAAGTTCGTGCCCTCGCCCGGGCGCATCACCATGTGGCACGCGCCCGGCGGGCCTGGTGTGCGCGTGGATTCGCACATCTACACCAACTACTTTGTGCCGCCGAATTACGACTCGATGATCGGCAAGATCATCGTGCACGGTGACACGCGCGAGCAGGCGCTGGCACGCATGCGCACGGCCCTGTCGGAGACGGTGGTGGAAGGCATCCAGACGAATGTGCCGCTGCACCGCGAGCTGATGGTCGACGCCAAGTTTGTCGAAGGCGGCACCAGCATCCATTATCTCGAGCATTGGCTCGAACAGCGCCGGCGATGAGCTGGCACCTGCGCGCGGAGAGTTGCCATGCATGAGCTGGTGCTGCGCCTGCCGCAGGCGCTGGTGGAAGACATCAGCGACCAGTTGATGGACACGCTGGAGGCGCTGTCAGTGTCGGTTGAAGACGCCGACGCCGGCACGCCAGCTGAGCGCGCGCTCTTCGGCGAGCCGGGCATGCCGGCACCTGCGGCGGGCTGGGAGCGATCCACCCTGCGCGCCTTGTTCGAACATGAGGCACAGGCCGACCGGGCGGCCGCCGTGTTGATGGCCGAGCACCAGGCCCAGGGCATGCTGTTGCAAGCACTGCACGTGCTGGCCGACCAGGATTGGGTGCGCTTGACGCAGTCGCAGTTCGAGCCCGTGGCCATCACGCCGCAGTTCTGGATCGTGCCGAGCTGGCATGAGGTGCCCGCTGCGGCGCGGCACGCCATCCGTCTCGACCCCGGCCTGGCCTTCGGCACTGGCACGCACCCGACGACACGCATGTGCCTGCGTTGGGTCGCCGCGCATGCCGATACGCTTGGCCCGAGCTGGCAACGTGTGCTCGACTACGGCTGCGGCTCAGGCATCCTGGCCATCGCCGCCGCCATGCATGGCGCGGTGGACGTCGATGCCGTCGATATCGACCCCGCCGCCGTCACCGCCACCAACGCTAACGCCCAAGCGAATGGGGTTGTGATCCACGCCGCCACGGCCGACGCCGCACACGGCGAGTACGCGCTGGTGCTGGCCAACATCCTGGCCACACCGCTGCGGCTGCTGGCGCCGCTCTTGTGCCAGCACGTGGCTCAGGGTGGTCGCCTCGTGCTGGCCGGCATCCTGGAGCGCCAGGCCGACGAGCTGCGCCAGGCCTACGCGCCCTGGCTGACGATTGACGTCGCCGACAGCGAAGACGGCTGGATCTTGATGACCGGTCAGCAAGCACGCGCGGCGCGTGGCGCACCGCCATGACGCTGGCCACCAAGTGCCCCGCGTGCGCCACGGTGTTCCGTGTCGTGCAAGACCAGTTGCGCGTGTCCGAGGGCTGGGTGCGCTGCGGCCGCTGCGCCGAAGTCTTCAACGCTGTGACGGCGATGGTCGACGTGCCCACGCCAGTGCGCGACGAAGGGCCAGATACCGAGGTGCAGTACGACGCCCATCAGCATGGCGGTTATGACGAGCCAGCGCTGGATGCACCTGCGCAAGTGGCACCGCATGACGAGCTCGGCTGGGCGGTCGAGCGGCGCTTTGAGCTGGCGATCGATGCACCCGCTATCGCAGCCACCGATGCCTTGCACGAGCCATCACTTTCGGCGTTAGCGTCTGTGCCGCATGAGCTTACAGATGATCCGTGGCATCTGGCGTCGCCTATCGCAGCACCCGAGGCAGCGTTCGACCCGCGGCCAGGGCAGGTGCATGAGCCGATGCTCGACGTCAGTGCCGCGCCCATGCACGATGCGCCGCCCATCAGCATCGACAACGCCGAGCCGCTCGGCCACGACCCCGCAGCCGCAGCCTCGCCCGTGGCTGAAACGCCGCTGGCCGCGCCGAGCTTCATGCAAGCGGCCGAACGCGCGCAGCGCTGGCAGCAACCGGGTCGGCGCCGTGCGCTCGCGCTGGCCAGCGTGCTCGCCGCGCTGGTGCTGGGGCTGCAAGTGGGCTTTGAGTATCGCGATCTCATCGCCGCCCGTTGGCCGGCCACACGCGCACCGCTGCAAAGCCTTTGCAACGCGTTGGGCTGCCGCGTCGACGCACCACGCCTGATTGACGCTCTGGTGGTCGACGCCAGCGGCCTCACGCGCATCGAAGGCACGCAAACCTACCGCCTGGCCGTGAGCGTGCGCAACCGCTCGGCGCTGGAGCTGGCGATGCCGGCGCTGGACCTGGTGTTGACCGACAGCCAGGGCCGTGTCATCTCACGTCGCGTGTTATCACCACTGGAGCTCGGCACCACGCGCGCCACAGTGCCAGCGGGTGCGGAGTTTGCACTGCAGGCCACGCTGGCGGTGGCCGAGCGCCTGGTGGCGGGCTATACGATCGACGTGTTCTATCCCTGAGCTTTCATCCCTGATGCGGCGCATGCCGCCGTGCCCCCTACGGAGACAGCATGCCTGCACTGATCTGCGGTTCGCTCGCGTTCGACACTATCACCAACTTTCCGGGCCGCTTTGCGCAGCAAATCCTGCCCGAGCAGGTGCACATCCTCAACGTCTCGTTCCTGGTGCCCACGCTGCGCCGCGAGTTCGGCGGCTGCGCCGGCAACATCGCCTACACGCTGCATGCACTGGGGGGCGCGCCGATCGTGATGGCCGCCGTGGGCAGCGACGCTGGCGACTACATGGCGCGGCTGAAAGCCTGGGGTGTCGACACCTCGTGCATCCGCCACGACCCTGAGCTCTACACCGCGCAGGCCATCATCATCACCGACCAGGACAACAACCAGATCACCGCCTTTCACCCCGGTGCGATGCAAAACGCGCACCTCATCGACGTGCCCGCACGCGCCGACCTGCGCATCGGCATCATCGCGCCCGACGGCCGTGACGCGATGTGGCTGCACGCGCAGCAAATGGCCGACGCTGGCATTCCCTTCATCTTCGACCCTGGCCAGCAGCTGCCGATGTTTGACGGCGCCGAGTTGCGTCATGTGGTGAGCATGGCCAGCTGGATTGCGGTCAACGACTACGAAGGCCGCATGCTGTGCGAGCGCACCGGCTTGAGCCTGGCCGAGCTGTCACGCGGCAAACTGCAAGGCATGGTCGTGACGCTGGGTGCCGAAGGCTGCGAGCTGTGGATTCAAGGTGAGCGCCAGCACGTGCCCGGCCTGGTGGCCACCGAGGTGGTGGACCCCACGGGCTGCGGCGACGCCTTTCGCGCGGCCCTGCTTTACGGCCTGGAGCGCGGCTGGCCGCTACGCCGCTGTGTGGAGCTCGGCAATCGCGTCGGCGCGCTCAAGATTGCCTGCCGCGGCGGCCAGAACCACGTCGTCAGCGCAGCACTGCTAGCCAACTTGGCCTAAACACGCCGCGCAAAAAAACAAACCCGGCATAGGCCGGGTTCGCAGGCCCTGCGCTTGCCAATGCAGCGCAGGTGGTGAGTCGCACAGGAGCCCTTGCGGGTCCCCATGCGTTCACGCTCAGGGCTTGTTGCCCGTCGGGAATGGCCAGGCCGCAGCCGGGCTCAGAGCCGTTTTTGCCGCGGGGGCTGCAGGCGCAGCGGGCGCCGAGGGCGCCGCCTTTTTTGCAGCTTTCTTCGCTGCCGGCTTCTTCGCGGCGGGTTTCCTCGCAGCGGCTTTTTTCGCCGGTGCAGCCTTCTTCGCTGGGGCTTTCTTCGCAGCGGCTTTCTTCGCCGGTGCAGCCTTCTTCGCAGCAGCCTTCTTCGCCGGTGCAGCCTTCTTGGCAGCGGCTTTCTTCGCCGGCGCCTTCTTGGCCGGAGCGGCCTTCTTTGCTACCGCCTTCTTGGCCGGTGCAGCCTTCTTGGCCGGAGCGGCCTTCTTTGCCGGGGCTTTTTTCGCCGCAGCTTTTTTCGCAGTTGCCATAACGATCTCCTTGATCAAGTTACGAAAGGCACCGTGCTGCTCGATACAGCACGGCGATTCACAGCCCGATGGTCTGCCTGGGGGTGAACCCCCGCGACGGTTGCCTCGGTACCGTGAATACGGAAGCAGAACGAACTGTCGAATCTATGGACGACATGTTTCGGCCTGCGGATCTTGATCTCTTGCCAGCAACGCTTGGGGTCGGAGCCCGTGCGCCGTTCTTCTTGTGTGTTCATTGACACGGTGATGCTCAGTCCCACGACAAGGCACCGCCGGTTTGGTAGTCGATGACGCGCGTCTCGAAGAAGTTGCGTTCCTTCTTCAAGTCGATCATCTCGCTCATCCAGGGAAATGGGTTCTCTTCATTCGGGTACAGCGCTTCAAGACCGATCTGCGTGGCACGCCGGTTGGCGATGTAGCGCAGGTAGCCTTTGAACATCGACGCGTTCATGCCCAGCACGCCACGCGGCATGGTGTCTTCGGCGTAGCGGTATTCCAGCGCCACGGCGCGCTCGAAGAGTTCGCGAATCTCGGCCTTGAAACTTGCCGTCCACAGATGCGGGTTCTCAAGCTTGATCTGGTTGATGAGGTCGATGCCGAAGTTGCAGTGCATCGACTCGTCGCGCAGGATGTACTGGTACTGCTCGGCCGCACCCGTCATCTTGTTTTGCCGGCCTAGTGCGAGGATCTGCGTGAAGCCGACGTAGAAGAACAGGCCTTCCATCAAGCAGGCGAAAACGATCAGGCTCTTCAAGAGCGTCTGGTCGGTTTCGGGTGTGCCGGTGTGGAAGTGCGGGTCCATGATCGCGTCAATGAACGGGATCAGGAACTCGTCTTTGTCGCGGATGCACGAGACCTCGTGGTACGCGTTGAAGATCTCGCCTTCGTCCAGCCCCAGCGATTCGACGATGTACTGGTAGGCGTGCGTATGGATGGCCTCTTCAAAGGCCTGGCGCAGCAAGAACTGGCGGCACTCGGGCGCGGTGACGTGGCGGTATGTGCCCAACACGATGTTGTTAGCAGCCAGCGAGTCGGCGGTGACGAAGAAGCCCAGATTGCGCTTGATGATGCGACGCTCGTCGTCGGTCAAACCGTTGGGGTCCTTCCAGGTCGCGATGTCGCGCGACATGTTCACCTCGTTGGGCATCCAGTGATTCGCGCAACTCGACAGGTACTTCTCCCAGGCCCACTTGTACTTGAAGGGCACGAGCTGGTTGACGTCGGTCTGGCCGTTGATGATGCGTTTGTCGGCAGCGTTGACGCGGCGCTGGGCGACAGGGGCAACGGCCACGGCGGTCACACCACTTGGGGTGTTAGTCGCAAGGCCCGGCGCAGAGAACGCCTGGCTGTCGAGCGACACGTAGGCTGCTGGCGCCGAGGACGGGAGAGACAGCGACGACGCTGCGATCGCAGCGGCATTCGACGAGGTATTGCTTCGAACTTCTTCTTCCCAGACCAGCATGTGTGAGGCGTCCTGTGGAGCGGAATTATCTGAGTGTTGCGCAAGAACACCAAGCACTTGTTGACATCGATGAGCTCATGTTGTTGCGACCATGCATCGAATGGCCTGTGCATACAACACGATCGCTAGCCGTCGACGAGTGCTTGAAGGTGATGAGCTTGCGCGCGTGAACATGGTCGTGTGCTGTGTCGTGTGTAGACCGTTACTGACAGGCCTCGCAGTCGGGGTTATCGATCGAGCAGAACTTGACGTCGCTGGCAGGCTCACTGCCGGCTGCCGCCAGCGCGGCCGCAGGTGCCGCGGTGGTCGCGGCAGCACTCGCACTTGCAGTGGCCACGCCGGTGCTAACGCCGCCGAGTTGCGGCACCGCATTCATCTTGCCGCTGCCCACCGTGGACTTCTCGGCGTAGGTGGCGCTGGTGGTGCGCAGGTAGTAGGTGGTCTTGATGCCACGCAGCCACGCAAGCCTGTAGACCTCGTCGAGTTTCTTGCCCGAGGCACCGGCCATGTAGATGTTGAGTGACTGCGCCTGATCGATCCACTTCTGCCGCCGCGCTGCCGCTTCGACCAACCACGAAGCGTCGATCTCGAAGGCCGTGGCGTACAAGCGCTTGAGCTCTTCGGGCACGCGGTCGATGGGCACGAGCGAGCCGTCGAAGTGCTTGAGGTCCATCACCATCACGTCGTCCCACAGTCCCAGCCGCTTGAGGTCACGCACAAGGTACTCGTTGATGATGGTGAACTCGCCCGAGAGATTGGACTTGACGGAAAGGTTGGCAAAACTCGGCTCGATGGAGGCGTCGACGCCGATGATGTTGGAGATGGTTGCTGTCGGTGCAATCGCCACGCAGTTGGAATTGCGCATGCCGTGCTCGGCCACGCGTGCACGCAGTGCGCTCCAGTCCAGCGCGCTGGAGCGGTCGACCTCCACATAGGCTGCACCACCACGCGCGTCGGCCAGGATGTCCAGCGTGTCTTGCGGCAGGATGCCGCGGTCCCACAGCGAGCCGCGGTAGATGGAATAGCGGCCGCGCTCTTGCGCCAACTCGGTCGAGGCCCAGTAGGCGTGGTAGCACACGGACTCCATCGAACGGTCGGCGAACGCCACCGCCGCCGCGCTGGCGTAGGGCACACGCAGCTCATACAGGCAGTCCTGAAAACCCATGATGCCCAGGCCCACTGGGCGGTGGCGCAGGTTGGAGTCGCGCGCCTTCTTCACGGCGTAGTAGTTGATGTCGATGACGTTGTCGAGCATGCGCATGGCGGTGGCCACCGTCTTCTTCAACTTGGTCTGATCGACCACGCCATCCTTCAAGTGCTGCGCCAGATTCACCGAGCCGAGATTGCACACAGCGATTTCGCTATCACTCGTGTTGAGCGTGATCTCGGTGCACAGGTTGGACGAGTGCACGACGCCGATGTGCTGCTGCGGCGAGCGCAGGTTGCACGCGTCTTTGAACGTGATCCAGGGGTGCCCGGTCTCGAACAGCATGGTGAGCATCTTGCGCCAGAGGTCGCGCGCGGCCATGCGCTTGTAGAGCTTGATCTCGCCGCGGTCGACCTTGGCCTCGTAGGCGGTGTAGGCCACTTCAAAAGGCTTGCCGAAAAGCTCATGCAGATCAGGACAGGTCGATGGCGAGAACAGCGTCCAGTCGCCGCCGTCAATGACGCGACGCATGAAGAGGTCGGGGATCCAGTTGGCGGTGTTCATGTCGTGCGTGCGCCGACGGTCGTCACCGGTGTTCTTGCGCAGCTCCAGGAACTCTTCGACGTCGAGGTGCCAGCTCTCAAGGTAAGCGCACACCGCGCCTTTGCGTTTGCCGCCCTGGTTGACGGCCACGGCCGTGTCGTTGACGACCTTCAAGAACGGCACCACGCCCTGGCTCTTGCCGTTGGTGCCCTTGATGTACGAGCCGAGCGCGCGCACGCGCGTCCAGTCGTTGCCCAGGCCACCGGCGAACTTGGACAGGAGCGCGTTTTCTTTCAGCGCTTCATAGATGCCGTCCAGGTCATCGGCCACCGTCGTGAGGTAGCAGCTCGACAGCTGCGAGCGCCGCGTGCCGGCATTGAACAGCGTGGGCGTGCTCGACATGAAGTCGAAGGTGGACATCACGTTGTAGAACTCAATCGCGCGCGCTTTGCGGTCGATCTCGCCCAGCGACAGCCCCATGGCCACACGCATGAAGAACGCCTGCGGCATCTCGATGCGCTGCTCGTCGATGTGCAGGAAGTAGCGGTCGTACAGCGTCTGCAAGCCGAGGTAGTCGAACTGCAGGTCACGGCTGGCGTCGATGGCCGCGCCCAAGCGCGCGAGGTCGAACTGCTGCAACTTGTCATCCAGCAATTCCGCCTGCACGCCCTTCTTGATGTACTGGGCAAAGTACTCGGCGTAGCGTTCGCTCATCTGCGCCTGGCTCACTTCTTGGCCAAGGATTTCGCGGCGAATGGTGTGCAGCAAGAGCCGCGCCGTGGCCCGCGTGTAAGACGGGTCTTTCTCGATCAGCGTGCGCGCGGCCAGGATGCTGGCCTTGTGCACTTCTTCGATGGGCACGCCGTCGTAGAGATTGCGCCGCGTCTCGGCGAGGATGGGCTCGGCGTTGACGTCCTTGCCCAGGCCGGCGCAGGCCGAGACGATGAGCTCACGCAAGCCGTCCAGGTCCAGCGGCACACGCTGGCCGCGATCCAGGACAAAGAGCTCGGCCTGCTTGGGCGCAACCAGCGGGCTTTGGCGCGCGCGCTCTTGCGTGCGGCGCTCGCGGTACAGCACATACGCACGCGCGACTTCGTGGTGACCACCCCGCATGAGGCCAAGCTCGACATGGTCTTGCACGTCTTCAATATGAAAGGTGCCGCCACCCGGGCGCGAACGCAGCAGCGCGCGCACGACACTTTCGGTCAACTGCTCGACGGTCTCGCGCACGCTGGCCGAGGCCGCGCCTTGCGTGCCATGCACGGCGAGAAACGCCTTCATCAAGGCGACGGCAATCTTGTTGGGTTCGAAGCCGACCACGGCGCCATTGCGGCGAATGATCTGGTAGCCGACAAAGGCCGACGAAGCCGCCGCCGCTGACGTCGCACCGCTGGCGACAGCGCGCGCCGGGCTGGCGGCATCAGGCGTCGCGCTCAACACTGTTTGCATGGATTCCCCTCTTCACTATGTTGTGGTCGGTGCGCTTGCGAGCCCCGTTCAAGTCGCGCCCCTGTGGCGGCGGCGTTCAAAGATTGATGACAGCTGATTAACGTCATCTCGACGTCAACCCAGCGGCAGATGCAGCGACAAAACATGACGGCTAGGCATCAGCACGTGGTTCAAATTCGTGGTCGTGATGTGGGTTGAAGAGCCGCCGCCGGCGCCGGATCCAGGGACTGCAACGCAAGCAGCTTGGGCGCTCGCCGCCAGGGGCTGTGGAGATCGCGCCGTGTCATGGAACCGTCACCTGTCGCCACTATATCTGGGGGCAGCGACCCTCACAAGCCACTACCGCTAGTGTACTGTTGGTGACTTCCCGAATTGCCGTCTGCGGCCACGGCTTGCTCGAAATGTGCATGGTCGCAGCCTCGCGACGGCCCGGAATGCCGGCCGCATCGCGCTGCGCCGCATGGCGCTTACGTGAGCGTTTGCAAAGCCGCGTTGGCATTGGCATCGCGGCGCATTTACAGCGCTGGACAGCGCCCTTGCTGGGTCTTGGTTGGTGAGCGCGGATGCTGTGCGACGCCGCGTGCTCAGTCGCGTTCGCTGTCGCCCGCCGTAATACCCAGACGTGCCATGCGGTAACGCATTTGGCGCAGCGACAAGCCCAAGCTGGCACCGGCGGCGGTGCGGTTGTAGCGGTAGCGCTCCAGCGTGCGCACAAGGATCTCGCGCTCCACATGGTCGAGGTGGCGCACCAGGTCGCTGGGCAGCGGCGCTTGCGCCGGCGTGGCTTGCACCAGCTCGCTGACCTCTTGCGCCATCGCCATGTCGAGCTCACCGAGCACGCTCTCGGCCTCACCGGGCTCAGGCAAGGCGAGGTCATC
>JANMMH010000560.1:0-1964 GCA_031373055.1 Rubrivivax sp.
CGACATCCTGCGCCACAAGGGCTACGAAACACTTGAAGCCGTGAATGGGCTAGACGGCGTGCGCTTGGCCAGCGAAGGTGCGCCCGACCTCATCCTGATGGACATCCAGCTGCCCGACATCGACGGCATCGAGGCCCTTTCGCGCATCCGCAAGGAGCCCGCGCTCGACGCCGTGCCCGTGCTGGCGGTGTCGGCCTCGGTGATGCCCGAAGACCAGCACAAGATTGTCAGTTCGGGCTTTGATGCCTACCTCACCAAACCGATTTCGCTGAAGCCTTTCATGGCCACGGTGGAGCGCTTCTTGAAAGAAGGGCGCAGCCGGTGAGTGGACGCCTCATCCATCGCCGCAGCGTGGTCATGGCCGGCGCGGGCGCTGCCAGCCTGGCAGCACTGGCGCAGCCGGCAGGTCGTGTCTGGCGCATCGGCTGGTTGAGCCTGCTCAACACCTACAACGAGCCCTACGCGCGGGCCTTCGTACAGCGGTTGGGGGAGTTGGGGTTTGTCGAAGGTCAGAACCTCGTCATCGAGCGTCGCGACGCCGACGGCCATAGAGAGCGTGTGCCCGCGTTGGCCAATGAGCTCGCACGCCTTAACTGCGATGTCTTCTTCACGTCCGGCAACGAGGTCAGCGCGGCCGCTCTAAAGGCCGCTGGCGGCAACACTCCCATCGTCATCGTTGCCGGCGACTACGACCCCGTGGCGGCTGGCCTCGTGGCCAGCCTGTCGCGGCCGGGAGGACGCATCACCGGCGTGACCCAGCTGCAGGCCGTGCTGCCTGCCAAGCGGCTGGAGCTCTTGAAGGAATGGCTGCCGGCGCTGCGCAAAGTCGCTGTGTTTGCCACCGAGGGCACCACCGGGCAGATGGAGTCATTGCGCGCCGCCGCGCCACGCCTGGGCGTGACGCTGCATGTGGTGGACTTCAAGCGCCCGCCCTTCGACTACGAGACGGCCTTCGCCGAGGTGCAACGCGCACGCGCCGATGCCCTCCTCGTGCTGGCCTCGGGCTCGTTCGTGCCCGCGCGTCAGCTGCTGCCGCAACTGGCCTTGAAGGCGCGCCTCCCCTCGGCCTTCGGCCAGTCCCAATGGGCTGAGGCTGGCGCGCTGATGAGCTACGGCGTGAGCTTTCCCGATGTCTACCGCCGCGCCGCCGACATGGTGGCCAAGGTCCTTCGCGGCGCCAAACCCAGCGAGATGCCGGTCGAGCAGGCCACCACGTTCGAGCTGGTGCTGAACCTGAAAACCGCCAAAGCGCTGGGCCTGGTCGTGCCGCGTGCGCTGCTGGCGCGCGCGGATCTGTTGATCGAATGACCGCGCGATGACAGCCCACATCCTCGTCGTCGACGATGTCGCCAAAAACGTCAAGCTGCTGGCCGACGTGCTGGCGGCCAAAGGCTTTCGCATCAGCACGGCGGCCTCGGGTGAAGAAGCCTTGGCAGCGGTGGCTAACGACGCACCCGACCTGATCCTGCTCGACGTGATGATGCCGGGCATTTCGGGCTACGACGTTTGCCGCGCGCTGCGCGCCGACCCGCAGCACGCCATCCTGCCGATCGTGTTGGTCACTGCGCTGGACCCCACTAAGGAGCGCATCAACGGCCTGGACGCGGGTGCCGATGACTTCCTCAGCAAGCCCATCAACCAGGCCGAGCTGATGGCGCGTGTACGCTCGCTCTTGCGCATCAAGCAGCTGTATGACGAAGTGCAGCAGCAAAAGGCTGCCCTGGCGCAGTGGAACCTAACACTCGAAGCACGCGTGGCCGACGGCGTGGCGCAGGTCGAGCGCATGGGCCGGCTCAAGCGCTTCTTCTCGCCCGCGCTGGCCTAGGCCATCGTGGGCGGCGGCGCCGACGACCCGCTGAAGAGCCACCGCCGCGAGATCGCCGTCGTCTTCCTCGACCTGCGTGGTTTCACCGCCTTCACCGAAACCGCCGACCCCGAAGAGGTGATGGGCGTGCTGCGCGAGT